>DAOVOU010000017.1 GCA_030629475.1 Desulfobacterales bacterium
CCCCGGTTACTGAGTAGTCCACAGCCTTTCAACTGTCGTCTGGCATCCAGCCTCCCTGGCTGGGTGCCAGACAATCAATGATTCCCCAGACAAGCTGTCACGGCACACCGGAGTCCGGCCTCGCTACCTCACCCAAAATTTTCTTGGCCTGTTCATGCTTGCCGAAAGGACACGAAACACGAGGATGTTATTGTTGAAACTATCGTCTGGGAGAACCCAGGCCAATCGTTAGACATTACCCCTCTGGGACATAGTCCATGTCGTTAGTGATGAGAATCCTGTCAATTTTAGTCCCGTCTTCTCTCTGTTTAATAGTGAGGGTATGTTCCCCCGCTTCTAAATTGTAGATAACAGGATTTGATGAATCGCGAACATCCGAATAATGTCGTTGACTCAACGTGTCCCAAACCCAGGTGTCTGTACCTCCGTGACGAGTATGCCATGTGATAAAATTTCCATCATCCATCGAGACAAAGAAGGAATCATCTCCTCCACTATTGGAGATTACCCTGCCCCAAATCACATAGTTCCCTTCCGCGGACACTTCAAAAGCATATTCAGCATACCCGGCATCTTCCGAAGGGCTGGAAAAACTTCCCCAGCCATTGGGGACCCAGATATATTCACCGGATGAGGCTTCTTTATCAGTGGCTATCTCCATTGGAGTATATAAGTCTCCTTCCTCGGCTTCAAGCCAGATCTTGACATATTCCGGTCTTGAATTTGGATCAGAGGGATCATAACCCTTATTGATCTCTTCACCGTCTGAAAAACCATCGCTGTCTGAATCAGGATCTAAGAGATTGATGAGACCATCACTATCATAATCAGCATCCCAATTATCTCCCCAATAAGCGAGTTCGTCCCCATCATTAATGCCATCGCCGTCCGTATCCGCATTGTTTGGGTCGGTTCCGTAGATATCTGTCTCATCATCATCCGGTATTCCATCGCCATCCGTATCGACTGGCTGCGTAATGGTAACCGTTACCGTTGCAACATTGGAATCGACTCTGCCGTCATTGACCATAAAGGAAAACGTGTCGGTGCCGGTGACGTTCGGATTAGGGGTGTAGATGTAGTCGCCAGTCGCTGGATCGGCAAGAGTGACCGTGCCGAGGCTGCCAGCGCTAACAAGACTGTAGATGAGCGCATCGCCATCCGCATCGCTCGCACTCAGCGTCCCGCCGGCCAGAGTGTCTTCTATAGTAGTTAAACTCCCGTCGTTTGCCACGGGAGGACTGTTGGGGGACGGACTTGTCCAGCTCACCTCTTCTGAATAATCGCTTTGATTCCCATGCGTATCGTAGGCGGTTGCAGCAAAGAAATAGGTATGCCCGTCTGCAAGCCCTGATAGCGTATATAAGGTCTGATTTCCCACATCGACTGAGACGTCGTAGGTTCGGCTTGAGGAGCCAAAGTAAATCTTATACCCATCAAGATCAGGCTCTGTGTTTGGATCCCATGCCAATGTTACTTCAGCTGAGTGAACGTTTTGGGCGAATAGAAGAATCAACGTGAAAACCACAAGACGTAAAAAACCTAAAAGGGAAAAACGAGAAAATCGGGTTACTAATTTCTGTAAATCGAACGATCGTGACATAAGGATACCTCCCTTTCGTGTAAGCCCCTGTGCAAGCCCGATGAAGCTTCACGCAACTCTTATGCCGCTTGGAACGGTGAAGGGAGTTGGGGCGGCTGAGTAGGAGGGAAGATATTTCTCAGACAGGATTTACAGGATTTACTGGATTTTCTGTATCTTATCTCTTCTCTCTGAATTTCTGCCTTTCCGGCCTCCGGCCCGTAGGGCTTACGCCCTTTCCGAGGCATAGGCTCGTGCCTCTACGAGCCCGAGGCCGGAGGGATGAAAGGCAGAAAACTCAATCCGCCTTTGGCGGAATTACAATATGGTAATACAAGAGTCATTGCCGTAACATTCGACTTTACCCATTTCAGCTCAAGGCTGTTTTGGGTAACTTTAGCCGGTGCCCAGAGAATACCCCTGGGGATTAGGTCTAAAGTCTTGACAGCTATTTTAGGCTTGAAGAATTAACGAATTGAGGGACTTAGGGATCGCGAATTGGGGAAAAAGAGCCTTGTTTTTGCATAGAAAAAGATATACAGATGATGTGTGAGTATATCCAACGGCAAAGGAAGTGTCGTTTCTGAGTTGATTCGGGAGATGCGCGTTTGAAGGTTTTTCTACAGACTTCAGCACTGGCAACGGCAACAGGTTCATTATTTTGGAAGATCACACTCTTGGAGATATTCCGATATTCCGAATTCCGACAACGCTCTTGGATAAAAGATGAAGGTTTCGTGACGACACTGAAGCGAGGACCAATTCTACTCGCTAAACGCATCAAGACGCTTATCAACTCACTGAAGAAACCATGACTTACGAGCTACGAGCTGTGAAACAAATGAGAGGTGAGATAAATGGTTGAAGTTACCGTTAAAGTACCACAAAACTTAAAGGATATCATAGCCGAGACTAGTGAAACGATTTATGTAGAAGCTTTAAAAGAGGTTGCTCGGAAGAGAATGTCAAATATTCAAAGACGACTTAAGGAGTTAAGGAACAAAAGCGCTGCTTACGAGACAAAGTATGGTAAATCCTATGCAGAGTTTTTACAAAACATCCCTGATAACGTGAAAGGGCACAATGATTGGATCGAATGGTCGTATCTGGTTAAGGTAGCGGATGAATTAACAAATAAACTCGAAAAGTTAAGACTCCTATTAGGTCAATGATAGAAGCTCATTTAAGGAAAATTGTAGCAGAATTCTCTGATGTTGTTGAAGTTATAGAAAAACTAGAAATATCGGAAGAAGAACAGGTTTCAAAGCTAAAAGCAAAACTAAGCCTGTGCGATGGAACTACCTTGTGGGTTAGAGAAATATGTCTAAAGGAAGTAATAGAGGCTTATAGCTACTACTGGTTGCGACCAGACGAGACGATAATCATAGGATGGGATAATGCCCCACATCACAAAGAAGTGGGAAGTTTTCCTCATCATAAGCATATAGGCAACAAAATTGAGCCATCCCAAGAAAAGAACCTTAGGGACGTGTTAAGTTTTATTAGAAGTTTCTTGGGATAACTTTGATGGCATAAAAAGCAGCCTCACCCATTGAAGTGGGTGACAAGTCGAGACAAGGGACAATCTGTTGAATTTGTCGAATAACGTCTCGGAATTTCTACAACTTATTGAAAATATAGGAGGTTTTCGAGGCCTGGTTTTTTGCCTCGTGCATGGAATAATGGAATGGTGGAATATTGGAATGTTGATTTTCAAAGGAAGTTACACATTTATTAACTTACCTGTCAAGAGAGATTTTGCCAATAAACCACTGTCCCATTTTCCCAGAACCCATTATTCCATCATTCCAGTATTCCAACATTCCAATTGTGAGCGAAGCGAACTAAGTCCTTAACAGGTCGGTTATTGGTGTCAATCTTTCTCAGACCCCAAGTGAAATATGCCTCGGATTTCATAGGGCGGGCATTTCACGGGGTAAACATTTCACGGGGCAGGCAGGATTTACCCCAGAGGAATAAGCTCCGCCCTGATGAAACATGCTTCGCCATAGTGAAATATGCTTCGCATTCCACAGGGCAAGCATTCCATAGGGCAGGCATTCCGCCCGAGTACGATTATTCTGACCTACCCCAGTTAAATAAGCTGCGCATTTCACGGGGCGGCCAGGGCAGGGCCCAAGGGCTAAAATATCTGTAGGCAAAGCCCTTCACAGCCAAGATCAGAAAAGCTTGAAAAAATCTATTGCATTTAGTGCCTTGAATATCCATAGCTCCAATAAAAGAGATGTGTAGGAAATACCTCCAGGTAAAAAACATAAGATCGACAACCAGTTAGCAACCAGTTAGGTCCACACCCTTTCAAATTTGTGCAGGAGTTTCCCTTCAGAAACATTCCTCCAAAATCGGAAAAGACCCCGGGGTCACTTTGTGTCAGACAGGATTTACAGGACCTTTTTGATTTCCCTTTTTTTCTCAGTTTCCTGATGAAACTGAGAAACCTCAATCCCTCTGGGACGGAGGGGAACTGAGTTGCGGAATCTTTTTCAGTCACGAGTAATCTAGCGCCATCCTCAAATGTCCATTATCACTTTCTTGCGGGTAATTTGTGTTTCAACCCTGTAATTCGTGACACAGAAAGTGGCAAATGGGGACATGGGTCATGTGTTTATGCATTTATTTCAACGCGGAAAAAATGAAACACGGAACGAAAAAGGGGACAGAGACGAAAAAGGAGTAGCAAGTAGAAACTTCAGGGCCACCTCTCAACATTTGACAGGCGAGCCAGTGAGATGACACGCATTTATCACTTGTCACTTTCTTACCCATTTCCGCCCAAGGCAGTTTTGGGTAAATCCACCAAGCCATCTCTTTACCCATATCCACCCGCCCACGTGAAGGGGTCTCAACATTTAACAACACCATTGGAGAGAAGCAATAGTGCTGGTTGGTCATAACACGGATGAAATGAAATACTTTTAGAGATTAGCCACAGACGCACACAGACAGACTCAGACTTTTTCCCCGCGGACCCCAGTTAAATGAGCTTCGCCCCGATGAAATATGCTTCGCGTTTCATAGGGCAAGCATTTCACGGGGCAAGCTTCGCAGGAAAAAAAGAGTCTCCGCTTCGCGGAAAGATTTCCCGGGGAAGATGTATAAGGCTCACGTGGTTGGAGGCTCAGTTTATAATCACATCGGCATCAAGTATCACCTTCAATTTTTCCATATAAGGTTCCCCGTAATTCCTGTCTGATAAATTCGGTGCTAGTTTTCCCTTCTGGTATTACGCCTCAATATTTTCCACACAGCTTTTGGGCAAGTTTTGCCGTAGCTGTTTTTTTGTTAATTTTTATGCCCTCTAAGGCCTTTATCGCTTGTTGAAGTGTAGACGCCATTTAGTCCCTTCATTTTTTGGAGAATTAAGTCCAACTTTAAAGGAAATTAACCACCGGTAACATAATATTATATAAATACCAGCATTCACGCATAGAGCATTGAGCAAAAGGCGTAGACTTAATAGCATCGCATAGTGCATAGCGTAAAGGGTGCACCGCAAAGGGCAAAGAGCACGGGGCATAGCGCATTGGGTAAGGAGTCAGAAGTCAGGAGTCAGCGCTTTAGGTATAGAGTTGATGGCGAAAGGGATGAGGCGAAAGGGATTTGAGCTTTCGGTCGATGGCAAAATTCTGGTCTGTCTTCAAGCTTGTGTGGATTGAGCGGATGGTCTACAGGGTCAATTTTTTTCTGGAGATTCTAAGTGGTATTGTCTTCTCATTGATCGTGGTGTTTCTGTGGCTAGCGATTTACCGGAGCGCTGGTCGCGACCTTATCGGCGGATATTCGATAGAACAGATGGTCACCTATCTTCTGGGAGGCGGATTGATCAACACCTTTATCCTGACCACCGCGGAAAACCCGGAGACCAGCCAGAGCATCCAAGACGGGACCCTCTTGACCCTGCTTATCAAACCGATCAGTCCATATGCGATCTGGTTTGTCCGCGACCTGGGTAGTAAAGCCTTTCTCTTTGTGTTGGGCCTTTTGGGTTATCTTGGCGTTTTCTTCATCTTCAGGGATTATCTGGTACTTTCTACAGGCCTGGGACATTTTCTCTTTTTCCTCCTCTCTTTGATGCTGGCCGCCCTGCTTCAGTTTTTTCTTTTTGAAGCTTTGAGCTTGCTTGCCTTCTGGATCGAAAATACGTACGGCATTCGCTTTACCATGCGAGTGATAATGGAGGTGGCGGGAAGCGCCATTATTCCACTTTCTTTTTTCCCCCTGATAGTACAAAAGGTGTTTTTGCTCCTCCCCTTTCCTTTCCTCATCTACTTGCCCATGAGGATCTATCTGGGTAAGATCCCCCTAGGCGATGTCCCTCTGGCGATAGCAAAGGAGGCCATCTGGATCGTGGGCCTTGTGATCGTTAACGTCATGGTCTGGAAAAAGGGGATCAGGCAGTACGTTGCCATGGGGGACTGAAAGAATAGGCATAGGGCAGAGGGCATAGGGCAGAGAGCGTAAGGCGGGAGGCAGAGAGCATAGGGCATAGCGCAGAGGGCAAAGGGTGTAGGGCGCAAGGCGCAAGGCACCGGAGTTCACAAACAAATCGCCCGAAGGGCTGAGCTCTTTTCCTGATCGTCATCTCCCGATCAGGAAAAAAATAAATCGGACTCTGCGTTCTCCGTGTCTCGAACGAGCGCAGCGAATGGGCGGTTAAGAAATAGATATTATTTAGCGACAACATTAGTAAACGAATGAAAGACCTTATTAGATATTTTCGACTGTTATCTGTTTTCGTAAAAATCGGGATCATGCGGCAGATGGCTTACCGGCCTAATTTTTTTATGATGATTACGGGAAAGGTCATCCGCCAGGGAAAAATCGTTTTTGATGGCAGCATCGAAGCGTTGAATCGAATGGATGGGTTCAAGAAGCAGATACGGTTTGTGTTCAAAGGTCGCTGGGCGACGGATGAGGTTGAAAAACTTGCACAAATCAGGCAAGTGAATGCTCAGGAAGTGGTGCTCGAAGTGGAACCTGAAAAGGCTGCCTCAGTAGCCACCCATCTATTTGCCAATTTTTGCGTCAAAGATGTGGTCATTGCAGATCCTCCACTGGAAAAAATCATCGAGTCGATATACTACTTGCCACGCACTGAATGACGGGGCTTGTATCCTTTTGCGGGCAGTATTGGATCAACCCATGACCCTTTTCGCTTGGCCTCAACGTTCGTACCAGCATGGCGCGGGAGAAGTTGCGGTCTTTAAACCTGACAATTCATGTGAAAATGAATGGGTCAAAGCTATACAACTATTAACTATGAGATGATGGATGGTTTCCATTTGTTTATAATGCTTAGTCAATAGTGAAGGTGACCCCATTTTTGACAAGGCAGGGCCAGCAACTCGAGGTGGGTGCTTCCATGATTGGCTCAATTGTGGCACAGTGCACGGTCACCCTGTGTGCTGTGGTTCTGCTGATTTTGCTTCTGAGCCATTCAATGGAGAAAACTGGGCGCAAGTCTTTTCACCGGTATTCATAGGCCTGCCCGCTCGTGCTCTGTGCGCCTCGCTCCGCCCGTCGGCCATCAGGTTCGCCCCCGCCTGCCAATGCCTGGCACTGGCGGGCAGGTCAGGCGAATCTGGGGCGGGCTTGGCAGGAGGGCGAGCCTTGGAGTGGCGCCTGCCCGCCATTGCCATGTGTACCAGCATTGCAGCTTTCCGGCGAGCGTGGCGCTGGCAGGGGGGCGGGTCTGGAATCGAGAGGGCGGAAGAGCCGATTCCGCGTGGTGCTATAGGCCGCTTGTTTGGATAAGGCGAATTCCTTCTAAGAGGTCCTCCCTTTGCACCCTGTAGGAATTAAGCTCCAGGATTTTGATGATGGAGGGGTTAAAAAAAGGTTTGATTTCCTGGTAGTCTATCTCACCTTGCCCTGGGGCAAGGTGGTCTTTAAGCCCCCTGACATCATGGAGGTGGACGCCTATGATTTCTTCCGAATAAGCCTTCAATAGGTCATTGTGGCTAATGATGCCCAAATTTTCCTGGACCCGGGCATGCCCCACATCGTGCCAGTAGCGAATTTGTCCACCCTGGAATGTCTCAAGGATAAGCCCTATTTCTTCAAAATCGGGAATCTCGTGAAAATGATAACGGTTTTCGATACCCAGGAAAATCCCCTTTTTTTCAGCCTCTTTGTTCAACTCTTCCAGACTGAGAAGGACCGCATCGAGGTTTTTCTGGTATATGGCTTGCCTGGTGCATCTCTGTGCATCGATGAAAGTTAGTGCTTCCTTTTCGTGCACTTTGCCGCTGTTGTATAGCCTTGAAAATTCTTCCACCGGATTCGGTATGTCAACTCGACCTAAGTGGAGAACCACGGCCTGGGCCTCTAAATCATGGGCATGCTCAATGGTCCGGATCGTGTATCTGACCGCTCTTGAACGTTCCTCAGAATCCGTGCTGGACAAAAGGAACAGGTCCCCGCTGCCTGCATCAGGACCGAGACCCTCTGGTATGGGGAAGAAATTGTGGACGCTCAAAACCGGCAGAGTCCCTTTTTTCAATCGGGGTTTCATCTCCCGGTACATGGTGTGTGTGATCCGGTATTCCAACTCCACCCCTTCGAGTCCCAGTTCGAGGATTTCGTCTACAATATGATCGGCCCGGTCCACCTTATTGTGCCACCAGCATGTCGAAATACCCAGCATGTCTCTCCCTGAACTTAGAAGTTCCGCCCCACCTCAATTCCTCAATCCCTAAATTCGCAATTCCTAAATTCCTCGTTGATTCACTTCGGGGCTTCTGTGATGACAAAATGATCGCGAATCCCAGAAATATTATTTCAAGGTCTCCTATCTTCCATATTCCTATGGCTTGTTTTCTTACCGTTAAAGTCTGGTCGTGTCAAACGGACTCTCTTTCAGAGGCAGAGCAAGAAAGCTAAGGAAATTTGGAAGACTTTCGATGAAGGATTAACTTTTAGAGAATTAGAACCTATTACATAAATAGGTGTACGAATTAACCGATTGGTCATTCAAGTTCGATCGTGTCCTTGAATGTCTACACTCACTTTCTGTTTGGAGTGTACCACCTCGTTTAAGTTATAAAATCGCTACGCGATTTTATAACTTGAATCAGAAAGCAGATCGAAAGAGGCGTGCTATCACTGGCTGTGGCAGTGATGCAGTCTGCTATGGCGCGATATTTGCATTGAACTGTAGATAGAGACCAGAGCATTCCCGCTCTTGAAAGCGGGGCTACCTTCGGGCAGAGATGGTTCTGGAAACAAGCGCGTCAGACTTGCTCCAATATCACAAACCTAAGTACAGGACATTTTTTTGACAGGATTAACAGGCCCGCCCTGGTGCGACTTTGCCCGGAGCACATTGTCATTCTTGAAATATCTCGGTAATAAAGATGTTGCGATCAAGCCCTGCAATATCGGTCTGGGCCAGGGATTAACTGGATAAATAATCTTGTTCATCCTGTCTATCCTGTCTAATTTTTTTGTCCTGTACTTAGATCAGAAACATTTTCTTGTTCTACCAGCATGGGGTACCAAATGGCTGATCAAAAACAAATAAAGCTGTTGGTAAAAGAGGCGGAACTTTATCGCACTCAGGGCCTCTTGGAGGAATCTAAAGAGAAATACCTGAAGGTTCTTCAATTGATCCGAGAAAACCGACAGTTTCAAAATAATAAAAAGGCAATAAGTGTCATTAAAGGCAAAATCCGTGGCCTGGAAAAAGATCTGGCTGAGATAGATCGAGAAACAGAGGCCCCTGAACTGTCCGGGAACCTGCAAGATCTGATCAAAAACTTATTTTCATTTTCCCAAGATAAAGATGCAGCCGAGATCGAAGGCGCTGAAGCCCTGGCCAAATTTGGTCAGTATGAGCGGGCCTTGACGGAATTCAACAGACTGCTGAAGAAAGGTGTTTTCCCACTTATTGCTGCGAAGAACATCCTCAGGAGTCACCTGGCACTTTCGTCCCCTGATGCGGCGATTAATCAATTTCGGGAATGGTTATCCGGCGATTTGTTGTCCAGGCAACAGTTGAGAAACATACGCTCATTCCTTGAGTATGTTTTGAGAAAGAAGGGTGTTCGGGCGACGCTGCCAGAGGTGGCCCGGGAATCTTCTCAAAAATCTGAGGATATGGAAAGCGAAGGGAGTTTCCTGGATATTTGTTCAATTAGACTTAGACTGGTAAATGGCCCCTGCAAGGGTAGCGTAAAGGAGCTTGAAGTCACTTTTCAGTCGGGTCACGTGATCAGTTTAATCATTTCGGCTAAAGACGAGGATTTGTTGGAGAGTTTCGTGCCCGGAATCCGGTTGAAAGGTGTTCACTTCTTTTCCTCCATAGCCGTATTCAGGGCCGACGCCACTATTTCAGAATACACAAGAATAAAGACCGGCCCCAGGCGAGGGGACTATGTCTTGAGCATCACAATAGAAAGATCCGATCGACTGGATATCTTGTAATCTTTCTGTGTAGTCCCTAAGTTGTGAAATGCGTGTTTTTTCTGGCACAAAATTTAAAAGATAAATTTATTTCTTTTTGGTTCCGGCTTGTCCGGGTTAGATTCTTATCGATGGTATAGGTATAAGTCCTATGGCTAATTTCAACTTAAAAGATAGAGTCATCGAGTGCAAGATCGTGTATTATGGTCCGGGGCGAGGCGGGAAGACCACCAATTTGCAATATATTTTCAAGGCGTTCAAAAAACAGACCATGGGGGAGATGGTCTCGATCAATACCAAGGGTGATCGCACCCTCTTCTTTGATTTTCTTCCTCTAGGTTTGGGCAAGATCAGGGGTTGCGAGGTCAAGATTCAGCTTTTCACGGTTCCCGGACAGGTAAAATATAGCTCTACCAGAAAAATGGTACTCAAGGGTGTTGACGGTGTGGTGTTTGTTGCGGATTCCCTTCAGGTTCGCCGCAAAGAAAACTTGTTGTCTTTAAGAGATCTGCAGCAAAACCTGGCCGAACAGAACAATAGCATATTCAAAATCCCCCTGGTTCTTCAATACAACAAACGAGATCTTGCCAGGGAGTCTATTCCCCTGATGCCTGTGGAGCTTATGGAGCGAGAGCTGAACGGAAAACTTAAAGTTCCGTCCTTTCCGGCAAGTGCCTTGAAGGGAACGGGTGTCAGGGCGACCCTCCAAGAGTGCCTGAAGCTGACATTGCAACATCTGCACAGAGAACTTAAATGGGCACGATAAGGGATTATCATGTCTGGTAAAGCTGTACTTGCCGGAGATTTGCGTTTTGTTGGCCTGCCCGACGTTTTTCAAATACTTGGCGGTAACAACAACACCGGAATACTGCACATCACGAGCGAATACGCCTCTGTCTCTGGCCTCATACATTTCGTGAATGGAAACCCTGTAAATGCCATGTGTGGTCCCTTGCTTGGTCTAGATGCCATTTACGCCCTGTTTGGGTGGACCGAAGGAAAATTCGAATTTCATCAACAGGCTGTTCAAATAGAACATGTGGTCAACAAAAGCCGAATGGAGATTATACTCGATGCCATGAGGATGCTGGATGACGGCATCATCAAGAAAGTAGGGCCTCTGTTTCCTGGCAGAGTATCTGCCGTCCAGAGAAGTGGCGAAAGGGATGCTCTGCCCGTCATTAAAGGCCGTTTAGTAAATTACATGTATATCATTGACGAAGAGGAATTTCGTGATGGAGAGAGGATTGTCGCGGAGGGGGGACACGGTAACTGGATTTGGGTCATATTGGAAGGCATGGTGGAGATAACGAGGCAAACATCCAATGGTCCTCTGACCATAGCCCGGCTTGGAGAGGGGGCTACTATAGGCACTATCACATGTCTTTTATGGCGGGGGCATGTTCGAAGTGCAACTGTGACTGCTGTGGGCGACGTTCAACTAGGCGTGTTGGATGCTGAGCGTCTTTCGGAAGAGTATGCATCTCTATCACCCGAATTCAGACGACTTCTTCTTAGCCTGGATGTCAGGCTAATAAAGATTACGGACACAGCCGTAGACTTGTTCATGAAAAAGAACAGGCCTGATGGATTGATCGGAGACAAGGAGGTCATCATAAAAGAGGGTTGTTCAGGGAATGAGGTGTTTACCATAATGGAGGGGGAGGCCTATGTGATACAGCGGACCCCGCAGGGTTATTTGCCGCTATTGACTCTTAAAAAGGACGATGTCTTTGGGTATGTGCCGTTCATGGACATAGGCCATGAGTTTCGCTGTGCCTCGGTAGTAGCATCAAAGGATTTTAAGATGGATAGGCTTGACTTCGACAGCCTCCGAAAAGAATACGATCGACTTTCGCCAGCATTCAAAGGCCTTATTGAAAATATTGCCACTTGTGTCTCTGTGACGGCCAGACTGGCGGGCTGGAAAAGCGAATGAGTCCGTCAGTTGTGAAATTCGTGTTTTTTTGGGGAAAGTAAATTCGAAGAAATTGTGATGGGTTTCGCATCATGAAAGAGACAGATAAATCGAGACTTGTGAAAAAGATCGCGGATGGTGAAGGTCTTCCTTCATTGTCCCCCCTGACGATCCGCTTGGTAGAGCTGGCGGCAGATGATCGGAGTTCTGCATCGGATCTGGCGCACATTATTGAAAAAGACCCCTCTCTGACCACGCGGCTACTCAGGTTGGTCAACAGTGCATTCTTTGCCCGGCGGGGACAGATTACTTCTGTCCAGCGGGGAGTTGTCCAGGTTGGATTCAAGCAGGTGCGTTTAATGGCCTTGAGTCTTTCCTTGCGTGATACCTTTCCCCTTGGAAAGGTGGGGGGCATGCACTACGATCATTTCTGGAAGACTTCCCTGTATCGGGCACTGATTGCAAGAAATTTTGCCCAATCCCCACAGGCATCTGACCTGAATCCGGAAGAGGCCTTTGTCGGGGGCTTGATCTTAGAAATTGGCATGCTCATGCTCTTCAATGCGTGTCCGGACGGGATAAAGGAAGTCTTTCCAGGAGGTAATATTCTACTGGAAGAGGCCATCGCATGGGAAGAGGAAAATCTGGGGATCAACCACAGGGAAGCAGGGCGCCTTGTTCTGCAACGATGGGGGTTTCCTGGTCACTTAGTGGAAAACCAGAAGTATTTTGGACCCGAAGCCCTTCAACCAGACAAGCCACCCGTGTGTAACATACTGGAATTGGCAAGGGAGGCAACCGAGATCTTTTTCGGCCAGAGGACGGAGCTGTATCAATTTCAAGAAACGGCACAGAGGCTTCTGAGACTGGATATTGAAACGGTTAACGGTATTCTCGCGAAAACCTTTGACATGATCGACGAGTTGGCCGAGCATCTACGGCTTGAGATCGATTCGCAGAAAGACATTTTGGGGGTCATGGAAAAGGCAAACCAGGCCCTTGCCAGGATTAATAGCTCCATGGAGACCTCTCTTCAGGGGCTTTTGGACCAGGTGGACCAGCATAACCACTTGGTAAAGGAGGTGCCTGAGGAAATGGCGCAGACCCAAAGAAACACCCTCCAAAATGCCTTAGATGCAGTGGCCCACGAGATACGTAATCCTGTCACGGCCATCGGGGGCTTTGCCCAAAGACTTGCCTCTATTAGTGAGCAAGAAGACAAGGGTCGGCTGCACCTGATTCAGGCTTCAGACATAAGGCAATATTCAGAAATTATTGCCAAGGAATCGTCACGTTTGGAACGCGTTTTGAAGGAGATTATGGAATACTGCCAGGATTACGAACCTGTGGTTGCTGATAAAGACATCGTTTCAATCCTGGAGGAGGTCTTGGATCGATTCAAGGAGGTTTTCGATCGCGAGAAGATCAATGTCATCTGGGATTTCCCCAAAAAACCAGTACTGGTGCCTGTGGATGCTGCCGGGATCACCAAGGTCTTACGGCAGCTTTTAAGAAACGCCATTCGCATGATTCGTCGGGCCGGTGGCACGGTAACCGTGTTCGTTCAACCCTTGTTGCCCACCAGGCAAGTCTCCATTGGTATCTCGAACAATGGCCGCCCATTACCTGATGATATCCGAGATGCCCTGCTCCATTCGAATCTTTCCGCCAAGACTTTTGGCGCCGGCCTGGGCCTTCCCATGGCCCGAAAGATCATAGAGGCCCATAAAGGGCGTATTGAAATCAAGGCCAAAGAGGGAGGTGGCGATACTGTAGAGCTATACCTTCCAATGGGATAACCACTGAACTTAGCTCCGCTTCGCTCCGCAATTGGAATAGTGGAATATTGGAATGATGGAATAATGGGTTAAGACCCGCCTGCCTCACAAGCTTGGCGAGCGGGCAGGCAGAACTCACGAATCAACGGTTCAGGTTCTAGGTAAACCCTTGAACCTCTGAACCTCTGAACCTTTGAACCCCTGAACGGTTACTTATCATTTTACATCCCATATTATCTTGATCATGTCAAATTAGATAGTCGTTTTTTCAACTTGCTCCTCACATCTATTGATACGGCATATGCCAAAAGGTGCC
>DAOVOU010000249.1 GCA_030629475.1 Desulfobacterales bacterium
ATTGGTCATGGACTGGACGGTAATTGGCGCGCCACCACCGATTTTGACCCCGCCAATCGATATCTGTCTGGTCTTTTTGCGTCTTGCAACGATAGACATGAACCTAGCTCCGCTTCGCTCCGCAATTGGCCGCCCTGGCGCATACTTCATATATGCAAGTGCATAGCCTGTTAGCCACGTCTGGGCCAGGGAACGCTGGAATAATGGAACGGTGGAATGATGGGTTTACAGGAAGACAAACAGTTGATAGTGTTTTTCCCACATTTTATTACCCATTATTCCAATATTCCATCATTCCATTATTCCCTGATCGAGGTTGCAATAGGATAAATAAATATCTATAAGTTCAATAGATTGTAGAAATACCGAAATATAAGATTAGCAAAATCCTGTTTTTTCTTCAAGCAAAATAAAGGCGTGCTTATGCGCTATGAAGGTCCGATATATCGTCCACCCAGTGAGGCCGATTCTTTGCTGATCCAGGCCACGATCGGGTGCCCTCATAACCGATGCACATTCTGCATGGTATATAAGAACGGACCCGGGTACCGCGCCCGGCCGGTCAATGATATCAAGGAAGATATGTTGGAAGCCAGAAGGGTTTACGGCCCCCATGTCCGGACCCTGTTTCTCCCGGCTGGCAATACCATAGCGATGAAGACAGAAGACCTGGCCGAAATATGCTGTTTTGCCAGAGCCACTTTTCCAACCCTTGAACGGATCACGGTTTACGGGTCCTCGCAGTTTATTCACAAGAAGGGGCCGGGGCAGCTTGAAGAACTGGCGCGAGCCGGGCTTGGGCGGATTCATGTGGGGCTCGAATCGGGCGATGACATCACGCTAAAACGTATTCGCAAGGGAACAAATGCCCGGCAGCACATAGAGGCAGGCAGGTGGCTCATGGCTGCGGGCATTGAACTCAGCCTTTATGCAATCTTAGGCATTGGGGGCCAGGAAAGGACCGGCGAGCATGCCGAGGAAACTGCTTGCGTGATCAATCAAATTGGGCCCGACTTTGTGCGGCTTCGCACCTTTGTGCCCAAGATCAACACACCCCTTTTGGAAGACGTCATGGCAGGCCGCTTTCAAATGCTCGGCCCTCATGGCGTGTTAAAGGAAACAAGAAACCTCCTTGAACACCTTACGATAAGCACGACCCTTACCAGCGATCACTACACGAACTACATCAACCTGCACGGCCGCCTGCCCCAGGACAAGCCAAAGCTACTGGATCAAATAAGCCGCGCCCTCAAACGGGATGAGTATGAGTACAGGCCGTTTTTTGTCGGGACAGAGTAGCAGATAGCAATTGTCGATATTCGGATTTTGAAATTGTTTGCGGCTTACGCCTTGAAAACAGTACGGATTTGCGGCTCACGCCTTGAAAACAGTACGGATTTAGGAAGTCTGCTTTGTCTTTCCTATCTTCTTGACCCGTTGAGCACTTGTTGTAAGACTACATTGGTATTCTGTTCCAGGTGACCCATAATCTCAGCGAGGGTTTTGAGGTAAGTCAGGCTCTTTCTTGATCTCTCCTGGTAGGGAAGATTGAGGGAAGGGTCTTCGAGAATCAGGACTAATCTATCAAGGAACTGGGAATCTAGCCGGTCTGTGTCTCTGTAAATGAGGTCCGTCCACTCCTTCTTTGAACTTTCGATCATCTTGTCGTAGGCTGCAAGAATATCCGGGTCTTTCCCGAGGTAAAGAGATCTTTTTAGTTGATCAATACCGCGACGGATCTCTTTTACCCGTTCCTCATCCAGGTGCTTCTCGGCGAGCAGTGCATTCCACCTCTCCTCTATCTGCATACGCACCCAGTTTTCACCCCGCTCAGGAGGTAGCGACAGGTCCAAGAATCGGTTCTGAACCCGCATGAGGTCTTTTCCCTGCTGATTAGATCCTTCGGCCATGCTTTTCAATGCTTGATTTAACACATGAACCGCTTCTTGCTTCATTCCCTTTTGATCCGAGTGCTCTAACAGAACTCGCTCCCATTGATCTCTCAGGAATCCCAGTTCCAGTTTGATGAGCGAGAAAATGAAACCAGATTTGGCAATGGCGTTCCGCAGCGAGTGCGCAAGGACATTACAGGAATTTATCTTGTCGTGTGCCAGTTGACGCATTGCCTCAACCGACTGCTGGCGCAACTGGTAGGAAAGGAGTTCTGTGCCGAGAGCCCGGGATAGTCTTTTGATGATCCTGGTCTCCGGGCTGCCTATCTTGATGGTATGAGGGCGGAAATGAATCTTTATGACGGCTGCCACTACGTATTCGTTACTCTGCCAGATGATTTCGCCTTTATAGTTTCTGGGGTATTGCAGGCATGGCTCGTTTCCAAAGTATAAATCCTCTTTTCGGATCAATACGGGTTCCATGTGGTGGAAATCTTCCCAGACGCCTTCCACCTGAAGCCTGACACTCCGACTGTCATTTCTAGGATTCTCCGCTGTCCAACTCTTCTGCTTCTCCACACACCATGCCATCGCTTCTAAGGCACGGCCCGGTTCATCTCTGTATTCAATCCAGGGTTTTCCGGGAGGGTTATAATCGGACCATTCCGGGAGACCCCAGGAGATGGTCTTTCTTTCCTCATCGATGACGCCAGACGTAATCCGCTTTGCGATCATCTCAGGAGGACGGCCTATTTCGTAAACGGTCCCCTTATAGGCGTTGGGAAGGCAAAATAAGATGGTCTCGATGATGTTTTTGCAGGCCTTTTCCAGGACCGCTTTATCGATTTTTGTCGCCAATTTCTCTTTTCCTCGTATTCTTTAGCAGAACTTAACCGCCTGTCTATCCTGTCCAGGTATGAACTTAGCGCCCTTCGGGCGAATTTAAAAAATCTCTGACACGGATTTCACTGATTACACTGCCCTTTATTTCACAAATGCGGCAACATTTATGAAATGGAAGCATTGTTTGAACGATGGACCATTGTTCAAACAATATAAACCTAATCCGTGGCCATCCGTGCCCGCCCTGGCGCGACAGAAGCTGGACAATGCCACGGAGAGAAAAACCCGGTCTGGGCCAGGGTAATCCGTGTCTAAAAAGGAAATTCCCATACTATCAAGTTGATGCAAGAATTATGCAAGATCTTTAGGTTAGGAATATCAGTATAGATTCTAAATAGTTAACTCAACTGCATAGCAGGGTAAAGAGTACCAAACTACCACTATTGTGGAGTAACATGCCACTTCTATGAAAAGTTTTCCATGTTCTTGCAGCATTCGTCTAAATAATTGAACGTCTCGGAATTTCTACAACCTATTGAAATGGTAGATATTTATAGACGCTATTGCAAGTTCGATCGAGGAATAATGGAATGATGGAATATTGGAACGATGTAAAAGAAAAAAAGACCAAAATCCTCTTACACCCACCATTCCACCATTCCAATATTCCAGTATTCCAATTGTGAGCGAAGCGAACTAACTTGTATATTTAAAAATAACGGTTCACGTTGGGACTACCAGGGTTTGTAAGGTTAAAGTATGTCATGACAGTGCCGATTAGGGAAGTATACATAAGGAGGATTCTGTCGTGGACATTGTAGTTGGGGGCACATCATCTGTCAAAATGGACCCATCAGAAGAGAAAGCTACTCTTCCTGCCGGCAAAAAGGTGATCCGCAAGGATCGCCGTAAGAATAAACAGGATCGCCGGAAAAGTGTGAGGGAAGGGATCTTTGTTTCTCTTTCTGCAGATAATGATCGACGTGTTCTAAGAGATAGAAGAAAAGCCGGTAGGGCTCGCCCTTAAGACCTAGTACCCCGTCTCATAAATTCCGTATTCCAAATTGGCAAAATAACATGTTGTCAACTTGGTTACATTTAATCCACTTATCAGAGACGGGGAAATCCGTACTGTTCTCAAGGCGTAAGCCGCAAATTCGAATACCCGCCTGCCAACGCCTGAGACAGCAGTCAGCTTATGTGCCGGCATCTCTGGCAATGGCGGGCAGGTCGAAACTCGTACTGTTTTCAAGGCGTAAGCCGCAGACAATTTCAAAATCCGAATATCAAATGACCAAAACATTTTTGGCATTGATGCAATATCTATTTGCAACTTTCGAAGATATCCTCTCCAGTATTCCAATTGTGAGCGAAGCGAACTAACTTGAAGCCCTCATGTTTTATTGCTTCTTGTCCTTGTCCTCACGACCCGATCGTGGCCACTGTAATCCTTGATTACAGCCCACTCACTGTAAGCCCCGGAGCGTGCAATCAGCTTCTCCACCGCGACCCATTGGTCGTAACCAATCTCAAAAAGGAGCCACCCTCCTGGAACCATGTGGTATGAAGCCTCTTTGATGATGAGTC
>DAOVOU010000275.1 GCA_030629475.1 Desulfobacterales bacterium
ACCTTCGTCACAAAGAGGAAAGATTAAGGAAGCAGGTGGAATCTGATCAAATCCTCGAACTGGTACTCATGACAGAGACCTTCTTGAGCCAGTTGCCTCCCCCGTACAGGGGAAAGGCTGTTCCCTTGGGATTGTTCGGCCTGAAAGGCCTGGAAGAGAAAGAGCGGATATTCTTGTGGGATCCACGGTAAATTCACCCCAGGCGTGACGTGAGGTTGTCCCAGAGGGCCAGGATTGCATCTCTGTATATCTGGATGTAGTCTGCGTGATTGAGGTACACCAGGGCCGTGAGAAGGAGCAGGGCAAGGAGCAGAAGGGTCCAGCCGTGGCGTTTCCTTGCCACCTTTCGGGGACGCGCGGCGGCTTTCCCCGGTGTTGCTGCCACGGCAGGCCGCCTTGGTTTTTTCTCATAGGCGGCCAGAAGCCCATCGATCTCCACGATCGCCTCGTCGAAACTGCTGTACCGGGCACCTTGCTCGCGCGAAAGCATCCGGGTGACGATCTCCTGCAACTTGACCGTAAGCCGGTTGAAGTTGACGTGGGGGACGATTTGGGTCTCGTCCCAGACCGCCAGCGAGCTTGTTAGTATCTGATAAAAGATCGTGCCTGCTGCAACGATGTCGGCACGCGGCGACTTGGGCTCCCCGCCTACGTTGTACCAGTTTTCTTCCTCTTCCCCTGAGGCATAGTGTTCCTCGAGTCCGAAGTCGGTGATCTTTACCTCTCCGGACTCGGTGAACAGGATGTTGCTCGGCCTGAGGTTACCGTGTACGATCCTGTTCTTGTGCGCAAAAGAAAGGCCTTCGCAGATCTGCCGTGCCGTGCGGAGTGCGTCTCTCGGTGGAAGGGGTCGGACCAGGCGGTCTTTCAGGCTTCCCCCGCTCACGTACTCCATAACGATGATGAAGAGCCACTCGTTTCCGGAGGCGCCAAGGATGTTGGCGATATTCTTGTGTTTGAGGTTGGTCAGGAGTCTTGCCTCGTCAAGGCCTGCACCTGTGTTGGTCTGCTTCTTGATCACCAGAAGTCTGTGGTCCACCCTGTCCTCGTACAGATAGACCGCACCGTAGCGGTCCTCCTTGATGATGTCGAGGAGTGCAAACTTCTTCTCCACTTTCGCCAGTACCCGGCTGGCCCGCTCCTTTTGGGCGCTGGGCAGGTGTGCCCCCTGAAGCAGTTTCAGAAGACGCTCCTTTATCTCGTCGGCCGAAGCGAAACGATCCTCTGGGTTGGGTTCCAGGCAACGGAGGATCACCTCTTCGAGAGGCTGGGGAATATCCGGATCGATCTCAGAGGGCCCCTTGAAGCGCCCTAGAGGTTTGGCTCCGGTGAACAGTTCGTACATGAGGACGCCAAGCGAATAGAGGTCGCTTGCGGCAGTGACTTGGCTCGTGTCGGTCTGCTGTTCGGGGGACATGTACTCCATGGTTCCCATGACCATGTGAGTGCAAGTTTGGTACTCCCAATTCCCGAAGAACTTGGCAATACCGAAGTCCAGAACCAGCGCGTTCCCTTCGGTGTCGATCAGCACGTTGGCGGGTTTGATGTCCCTGTGGATAACTCGGTTTTTGTGCGCATAGGAAAGAGCCTTGCATACCTGAATGATCACGTCCAGCTTTCGGTTGGTGTCCAGGTTCCCATCTCTGATAGCCCGGGCGAGATCGGTCCCCTCCACGTACTCCATGACAAAATATGCCATTCCCTCCGATGTAATTCCCCGGTCGATTACATGGATGATATTGGGATGGTTGAGGCGGGCGATAATGAGCGATTCGCGATTGAAACGCTCTAACACGTCATCGACGTCCGCCAGTTTCTCAGACAGCACCTTAATAGCAACGGGGCGGTCCAGTGACACCTGTCGCCCTTTGTACACGGTTCCCATGCCCCCGTGGCCGAGCTTCTCAATAACTTCGTACCCGCCGATTTTTTTCATGGTCTGTCTGGTTCCGTCGCAGCCCCCCGTGTTCTCCAGAGACTAAACGGGAGAATTGCCGGTGGAGGGAACACGCTTCCCGGGGATGTACCGCTTCCTCTTACGGTGATTATCTTGTGCGTGAGAATACCACACCATGCCAACGCACAAGCACAAATCATGCCGAATTTGTCCCAAGGGATAATAGCCCATAAGTCAAGGTTTCGGAATTCCTATAACCCATTGAAATTAGAGCGCTTTATCAGCTTGGCTGCAATTCCGAGAAAGGAATGATGGAATAGTGGAATAATGGAATAATGTAGAAGATGAAAAGACCAACCTGCCCACCATTGTGCCAGCATTGCAGCTTTCCGGCGAGCGTGGCGCTGACAGGCGGGAATCCTCTTAAACCCAATATTCCATCATTCCATCATTCCATTATTCCAATTGTGAGCGAAGCGAACTAAGAGTTCAGGCCATCCTGCCCTGTTGTGTTACTTTTATTGCCCCAAAATGGCATTTTTTTGCCAAATGTATAACCACGATTACCCAAATGTCTTGGGTGAAGAATTTCATTGGAGTGGCGTAACCCTTTGAAAGCATTTATTATAACCATAAAAAGCTGCTGTTGGCATTGAGATTGCTGGTATTAGGAGAGAGGATGTGGTATGCATAGCGGTCTTCGGAACAGGAAGGGGTTGAAAGTAAAATTATGACTGAAACCATCAGAGTAACGGAAGATATGGTCACCCTGCGCAGTGACAGACCAAAACATATCGGAACCAAAATAGATGTTGAAGTAAAACTTCCCGAGGGTGTTTTCCTTGAATCTTTTACCCTCAATGGAACCATTACGAGTTGTGAATATTTAAGCAACCTGCCCGCCACCCGCCTGCCACCCGCCTGCCGACGCCTGAGACAGCATTCAGCTTATGTGCCGGCATCTCTGGCAATGGCGGGCAGGGCGCCACGCTCGCCGGGCAGCTACAATGCCTCCACACATGGCAATGGCGGGCAGGTTGCCACCGGTGCGAGCATTGAAGCTGCCCAGTGTGCCAGGCGTTGGCAGGCGGGCAATGGGTTGGGCAGTTATATACTAGAAATGAAGATCGGTGACATATCACCGATAAACAGAAAGATTCTAAAGGCTTATATTGACTTCCTTGGGAGGGAGGATATGTTGAAAGGAATAAAAATCGATTTGAAAGCTCTTCAAGAGGTCTTTAGTCATTTTGGAGAAAGGCTCAACCAATTAAGGGCAACATCAGAACTGATTAGGAGTAAATTAGAAGGAGTATTGGAACTATTGATGAGGAATTCTGGGAGAAAGATCACAATTCACTAACGTTGAACAAAACCCTTGCTTTTTTAAACTGATGGGGGCAGTACTTCCAATCAGGCCATTTGACAAAGGATGAGCGATACAAATAATCAGCTATTACCAGAAGCGGAATTGCCTCGTTTATATGGCACATCGCAAAAAAACTAACTCATCTTCAAAAACTTTCGCTGTAGTATTAAGTGCTACGCCACTTCGCATTAAAAGTTACCTTGATTTTCAAAAAGCCATCAGTAGTTAAACTATAGCGATATTTTTATGTAACACCACTAGAGCTCCTTTGGGACTCATTCTGTAGGATTTCCCTTCTCTCAACGATAGTCTGAACCACTCTCATCCCGGGTTGAGTGAGGGGACCTTTAAACTGGACAATATTGAAAAAGATCTCATTAAAAAAGCGCTTCACAGAGCCAATTTTAGCCATGTCAAAGCAGCCCGCCTCCTCGGCATATCAAGGTACAGTCTCATCCGACGGCTTAAAAAGTATAACATCGGGTATGGTTGAATGGTCGAGTAGTTGATTTGTCGAGTGGTTCAGTAGTCGAGTAGTTGAACGGTTCCAACCACTCGACCCTTTTTTCCACTCGACCGCTCAACAGGAAAGGTTCGCACTCCTGTTTAGCGACGAGATTTGCGCTGTTTCAGGTATGTCCAGATTGCTCCCGTAAAACCAATAATAGCAAGGATGATAAGCAGAATGTCAAAGCCGGTCATCATTATATCCTCCATCAATGACATAATCCCAGGCCCAAAAGGCAAAAGTTGCTACTAATCCTAAGAGAAGAGTTGTAATGCTCCATTTACT
>DAOVOU010000342.1 GCA_030629475.1 Desulfobacterales bacterium
ACAGGGGAAGAATGACGGTGTCGGTAAATGAACAGGCCATATTCAGACCCGTAGCAAGGACGTCAAGAGAGGAGGTGGATATAAAGGCTCAGCTTATTCATCTGGGAGGATGTCGGGACGGCTTTACGTCTGCTGGATACCAGCATGGTGGAGCATTCACTATCTCTTTGTGTGAAGCCTGGCAGGATGGCGCTTTTGCAGGAACCTTCCAAGACTTGTATAAAAAGATATGCCAGTTGATCAGCTCAAGCCAGAAGCCTCAGTATAATGAATACGGACCTTTAATAGATGACTTTCGATCCCAGAAAGCCTTTGCTGTGATTATTACTTCTCTTGTTGAGGGACCGGTTGAGTTGCCGGTTATTGACTTGGCGCCGCATAAAGGAGAGATCACTCATCCAGGCCGGAAAGACTACTATAAATTCATAGTTGCCAAGGAAGGAAGATATACCGTTGAAACGGAAGGCCGCACGGATTTAGTTATGGCCCTTTACGGCCCAGACAGTGAAACAAAGCTGATTGCGCGTGATGACGACAGCGGTACAGGCTGGAACGCAAAAATTTCCACAGACCTTTCACCCGGTACGTACTATGTCAGAGTTGAACATTACAACGGCCAGGGCGGAACAGGTGCATACAGCATTAAGGTGGTGAAGTAGTAGAAAGGAGCTGATGAGGGGTCGCGTCTATACATTTGACAACGGATATACTCACACACGCATCAACGATAACAGCAAAAAAGTCTTGGGGTCTGCCTCATTCCTTTATGCCTTGATCGAGTTGATGAATGAAAAGGGATTCATCTCAATACCCTGAACACGATAAGTACAATTTCGAACACGAAGCTCAGGTAGATTACCAAAGTCGGCTGCACACCTGCAAGGCCATATGTTGTAAATTCCCATTCGCTTTGTCCAGGCAGGATGTTGGAGAGAGGATCGTCTGTTGGGATTTTGGCAGGCCTGCCTGGATTATTAATGAATGATAGCATATGAGTGAGAGAACTTTTTTTCCGGAAAGATCCGGGGGAGGTGCATGATGACTAAGGTAAGTACTACGAAATGGTTAGTGGCATTAGCGTTGGCAGGGCTGTTTCTGGCCATTCCGAACGGCGCTCTGGCCGGGCTGGTGTATGGAAAGGTGCTCAATGCTCAAGGCGATACCCTCCAGGTAGGCAGTTTTATTGTTATGGGGGGCACTCAGGGTCCTATGACCGTGTATCCCGATGAGCACAATCGTTACAGTGTGTATCTCCCTGAAGGCACTTATACGGCTGAGTGTCAGGTGAACAACCGATTGTGGCGAGCCGTTTTGAGGAGCTTCCCTCAGCCCTATCGCCAGAATCTTTATTTTGCTCCTGTGGAGTAAAAAGGGGAAGGAAATGGGTAAACAAAATAATCGAGAAAAACGCCCGAGCGTCTGGACAATCTTCGACACTCTGGCCAAGGTGGCAGCGGCGGGGGCCATTGTATGGGCGGCTGTTATCGCCAATGAGTTTCAGTCTCGGATGACCGCCACAGCCGTGATTAGCGAGAGGGAACAAGCCGAAAGCCAACTTAGAGCCAACATGTTCAACAACCTGATCGATCCTATCGTGGGTGGCAGAGGAAAAGATGGTGACATAGCCGTAGAGAGAGAAAGGCTTTTAGTCGAGCTTTTGGCATTAAACTTTCACGAACATTTCGAGTTTAAGCCACTTCTTGAACATGTGGACAGTAGACTTGGGCAAGACGCAGATGAAGAGAAGGGCAAAGAAAACCGGAGGTCGCTTCGATCAGTTGTCCGAAGAGTCACAGAGCGGCAGATCTCTACGCTGGTCAGGGAGGGAGCTGACCAGATCGAACCAATCGACTTCATAGAGACTGAAACGCGGTTAATTGGGGGCAACGAATTGCCGGATTCCGGGCCCAAACCAACACCCTTTGTCCAGCCTAAGGAAGTAAAATCCCCGGATGGGAGGTATTCTTTGAAAATCGGCATCTCCAAAGCCGACTGGGAAAAGGAGACCTTCAACATCTGGATACTGGTTGATGACAACGTTTGCGATCAAAAGAGGTTGCCCATGGACTTCACGTTGACCTGGTTCGACTTTCCCCTGACCGACAACACGCGACTTCGGGACGGCAACCGTTTTTCGGTGGTGCTGAGCGCTGTTCATCCTCAAGCAAGACGGGTTACGCTGGAGGTGATATGGTTTCCCAAAGGATACTTTACTGCGCGGGAGCGTCCGATCAACTACCAGAAGTTTCAGGAAATCTTGGGGCTTCAAGATGATACTACCCGATAATAAACCAAGGGAAAAGAGCAGAAAGATAGAAAACAGGTTAAAACTGTCAAGAATGAAGACCTGACCCTTTGTTTCTTTGACAGGAAAATCAGGAGGAATAAATGGCGGCGCCACAGCTATCTGAGTTGGAAAGCGAGCAGGAAATAGGGCAACCGAAAAAGCTTTGCGCCCTGGTCATTGGGCATAAGAAAAGTTCTCCCGGTGCGGTCAACGAAAGGGCGGGCCTTACCGAGTTCGATTTCAACAAGGACCTGGCCATCC
>DAOVOU010000276.1 GCA_030629475.1 Desulfobacterales bacterium
GAGTTATCCCTCCGTTCCAAAAAGACAGCGTTCCCCTCTGAAAACCTGTAAACATCAAAGTACTTGGCCTGACCTGCGTGCTCCTTGATCATGTTCTCCCCATCATCGGTACTAAAAGCAACGAGTAGTTCCATGATTTCTCCCTTTCTATAGTCCTTAAGATAAAGTTTTTGGATAACGGAAGCGTATGTCTTCCGTGGAAGGGGTCGGAATCAGCGTACTGATGCTGGATACTGGTCACTTGATACTGGATAAACGCAACAATTTCAAGCGCATGATCCAGCATCCAGTATCGAGCATCCAGTATCTAACTGCTATAAAGTACAACGCTAAAAATCCTCCAAGAATCCATGACCCCAAAATCTTTTTCTGAAACTCTATTCTTATTGGCCTGGAATTTCGTACAGAAAAGACAAAGGACCAGCAAAGATCATGAGACTAATTGTCCAGAGGATCAAGGCAGATATCAGAACAATAAAGGTCGCCTTGCCCCTGGTCAAATGATAAACCTCCTGTGTTGCTACAATTGAGATAACAACACTCCATATGGTAATAGCCAGGCCGGCAAACGGTATGATAACCGCCCAATCGATAATACCGCTCAAGCCTATAATCCGGACAAAGCCCATAAATTCTTGTTTGCCTTTTGAGTAACCACAGAAAAGATGGACAAAACCTGCAAAGAGAAAAAGTACGAGGATAGAAAAAAAGGCACCAACCAAAACCCCGGCAAGGGTGTTGCCCGGGATAAAGGCCAATGCTCCACCTATGGCGGTTACAGCGATGCCAAACCTTATGGCATTGGGGTCTCTGGCCACTTGTGCCATTGCAGTTTGGTTAACCTTTACGATTTCAACGGCCTTTTTGAAATAATCGAGTGTACTGGCAGGTTCAAACTGGCCGCCACTCTGGCTTTGCATATCTCGTTTCACGACGTGCTCTCGTCATCCCGTTTAAGCAGAATCTCTCTCTCTATGTGGCTGACCGGTTCTGTCTCGACCTTTTTTTCCGGTGGGGCTTCAAAACAAATCCTGTTCTTGCCGGTCTTCTTTGCTTTGTAAAGGGCGCTGTCAGCCATGTTGATGAACTCACTGGCCTCCTGTTCGGAATGAGGCCCGTATTCCGCCAACCCTATGCTTGCGGAAACAGCGCGGTCGAGCTCCCATGGTATCCTGGATACGGATTCCCTGAGTCGTTGCCCGATGCGCATGGCATCAAAAAGGCCTGTCGCAGGCATGATAACTGCGAACTCATCGCCCCCATAACGACACAGGATATCTGTCGGTCTCACGTTCTGACCAATGGCACTGGCCACTTCCACCAGGAAATTGTTTCCCTCCACATGGCCCCTGGTATCGTTCAGTAGCTTGAAGTTGTCGAGGTCTATCATCATGAGGGAACATGAATGCCCGGTCCGCCTGGTTCGTGCCATCTCGATCTCGAGTTGTTTGTAAAAGAAACGATAATTATACAGGCCGGTGAGGGCATCGGTCAGACTCAAGAACCTTAAATGTTTGTTCTCCCTCTCAACCTCAGCAAGCTTTTTGATCAGGTCACCATGGATGTCAAGAGCGATGTCAGTGACTTGCAACAAGGCATGCCTCTCAGAATCGGACAGATCATCTGCCAGCAAGATAAATGCTTCTGGTTTCCGGTCCGTCTTTAGATTTAGCCAGGCCGACATGGTGCTGTGATTTTCAAGGATATGTGCGATATTTGAGGGGTGTTGGGTGTTCGAGGCAGAGGCTTGGGGCTCAGGTGTGGTCGAATGGGGTTTATCCTCAGAAGTTATGTCTCGGTGCAGGTTAGGTTTTGAAGAAGACATCTAAACCCTGTCATAAAACCGCTGCGCGATTTTATATAACGTCCGCCTCGGGCGGACTCGAAAAAAGGAAATTCCTGTATTCCATCACTCCCTGGCCCAGACCTGGATTACCGACTTGGTGGCTCATAGTAAGCCGAAGCGCCAGGGCAGGCCAATCGGGGCGAAGCCCCTAAGTTTGGTAATATATTGTGGAAAGAGCCAGAGGTCAAGAGAAAAGAGATTCCAGGATACGGCACCCGAAGAGATGCGCTTTGCGGAGTGTAAATTACGGGCGATCCAAAATCTCCAAGCCCACTAAAAAATGACCTTTGAATCGTCCTTGGTCATCCTTGGTGATATGTCGAATCGCTGTCTCCAGATACTCAGGGGGATAGACTGAACCGGTGGAATAGTATTTCATATTCAATGTGTCTCCCACCTTTAACCGAGGCACAATATCTGAGTCTTCTTTGACCAGAACACACATGGACATTGACGCGATGTTCCGGATCCTGAATTGATAAGAAAGTCCGAGTCCATCAATTGAAACTTCCACACTGTAATACTGATGCTCCCGTTTTCTGCCTTCAGATTTTCTCTCCACCAGTCTGTTGGTCACGGCAAATTCTTTCATACGTTCCCCCTCTTAGACCGTTGGCTTATCCCCAAGTTTTTGTTTTTTTGGCTGTTTTAAGGCTGTCGTGAAAAGTCACAGCAAGATTAATGCCAAAACAAGATATCATGAACAGATTCCCTATCCCAATTGACGTGACAATGGATTTGCATTATTCGGAGATACTACGACCAAAGAGAACGTGATCGGAATGGTCAAAAAATCAGAGTCTGACGGAGGGAGATGATGAGAGATAAAGTAAAAGCGGTCTGGTTACGTGTAGTCGCGCTGTTTTTTGTCGTTGCAGCCGTTGTCATGCTGACTCCCGTGGCGCCGCAGGCCGAGGGGAGCCCGTCATTATTGACTCTCAAACAGAGTATTGAAATGGCGCTGGAGCACAACCTCAATATACAAGTGGCCCGGGAGGAGATCCAGGCCGCCCGAGAGCGCCAGAAGGAGGCGAGAACCGGCTTTCTGCCGTCATTGAGCGGCAGATACAGCTATCGCCGTCTCGGCGAGGTTCCTTATGTTGTGCTTGGGGCCAGAGAAATCGATGTTAACGATAGGGATCAATATCGTTTCACCGGCACCATCGAACAGCCGTTGTTTACCGGATTTGCCATCCTGTCCAATTACCAGCTATCCAGGCTGGGTCTGGATGTGGCCAAAATCCAGCTATCCCGAGCCCGGTTTGACCTCATCCTACAAGTAAAGGAGGCATACTTTTCGATCTTGACCTCCGAAAGAATCCAGGAGGTGCGCCAGCAGTCCGTGCGGCAGTTGCGGGCGGGACTGAATGTGGCAGAGAACTTCTATCAGGTCGGGATGAGCCCCAAGATCGACGTGCTGGAAGCTGAGGTGCGCTTGGCCGAGGCCAAGCAGGAACTCATCCGAGCGGAGAACGCACTTACCGTGGCCAAGGCCCGCTTCAACACCATTCTGCGTCGGCCCATTGATCAAGAAGTGGCAGTGGCGGACATCCTCTCCGACCAGCCCTATGAGAAACCCTATGAGTCTTGCCTGGAGATCTCGCTGAAAAAGCGGCCAGAGCTGATGGAAGCGGAGAAGAACGTGGCCAGTGCCGAAAAGGAGGTCACCCTGGCCAAAAGCGCCTATTATCCTAAGGTGAGCATCTCGGGTAACTACTATCGGGCTGGTGATGATCCGGCTGTGAATGGCAGCGATTTTGTGGACCGGGAAAACTGGGATGTGATGGCCGAAGCCACCTTCACCTTTTTCGAGTGGGGCAAGACACGGTATGCTACCAATCGGAAGCGGACTCGTCTGCGCCAGGCCAGACAGACCCTGGAGCAGATCAAAGACGCTGTACGCCTGGAGGTAAAAACCACTTACCTGAATCTGCAAGCCGCAGAGAAAAACATCTGGGTGGCTAAAAAGAGCGTGGAATCAGCAGAGGAGAATTTCCGGATCAGCAAAGAGCGCTACCGGGAACAGGTGGCCACGGCCACGGAAGTCCTGGATGCTCAGACCAGATTAACCCAAGCCAGAACCAACTACACCAACGCTCTGGTGGAATTTAACGTGGCCCGGGCTCGCTTGATTCGAGCCATGGGGCTTGAAAATGAGTCCTGAACGGAACTGTCAACAGTTGTCATACCTTCAGAACAGAAGACGGTCTCC
>DAOVOU010000237.1 GCA_030629475.1 Desulfobacterales bacterium
CAGTCCTGGCTTATTAAACTAGCTCTGGGTGCTATTGTCGTAGTTTTTGTCTTTTGGGGGGTCGGGAGCTATCGGGCCCAGAGAGGGAACCGGATTGCGATTGTAAACGGAGCGCCCATTGTTCTTGAGGAATTCCGCGGAGTCTACGATCAGTTGCTGGAGGCATACCGAAGACAGTTCGGCGATGCTCTAGATGAAAAGCTCATCCGAGGCCTTAATCTCAAGAGACAGGCACTGGATCAACTCATCAACCGCAGGCTTCTTCTTCAGGAGGCGACTCGGCTCAAGTTCCATGTGACCAACGAGGAGTTACTCAGGGCCATCCAACAGATACCAGCCTTTCAGAGAAACGGTCGCTTTCACCGGCAGGTATATCAGCGAGTCTTGACACGCAACCGGATGACACCCGAGATGTATGAGGAAACCAAGAAGAATGAGCTTCTCATTGAAAAACTTCAAAGCTTTGTTCTCGGGAGTATCAAGGTATCAGAGGCCGAGGCCCTTGAGGCCTACAAGTGGCTTAAAGAGGAAGTGAGCCTTGACTACGTGGTCTTCAAGCCTTCTGCTTATGGCGACGTCGAGGTAGAGGCAGAAGAGATCGAAACCTATTTTTCAAAGCACGAGAAGGCCTATGAGGTGCCCTCTAAGGTGAAGGTGCAGTATCTCCTTCTTGATTTCAAGGGATTTGAAGCCCGGGCCAAGGTTTCAGAAGAAGAAGTCCGTACCTATTTTGATCTCAACAAAGAAGACTATGCCACACCCAAAAAAGTCAGGGCGCGCCACATCCTCTTTAAGGTAGGGCGAGATGCCGGACCAGAAGCGATCGAGGAGGCTCGGAAAAAGGCCGCGGATGTGTTAAAGAAGGCAAGGTCTGGCACGGACTTTGGCAAGCTAGCCCGGAAATATTCTGATGATCCAGGGAGTCGGGGCAAGGGGGGCGATCTGGGATTCTTTGCCAGGAATCGCATGGTGAAGCCCTTTTCGGACGCTGCTTTTGCCATGAAATCAGGTGAGATCAGTGAGCCCATTAGAACACCTTTCGGCTGGCATATCATAAAGGTGGAGGCGATTCAGGAAGCCAAAGAACCAGTCCTGGCCGAAGTCGCAGACCGGATTCGTAACAAGCTTGCGAAAGATGCGGCCAGAACACTCGCCTTTGATCGGGCAGAGGAGATCTACGAGGCCTGTTACGGGGCTGGCAATATATCAGATGTGGCCAAAACCAATGAGATCGAGGTGCATGAGACCGGGTTCTTCCCCCAGAACGGGCCTATAAAGGGAATCAAAGAGAAGAGGAAATTTGCCGAGACAGCCTTTGCTCTCGGGGAGAACGAGGTCAGTGAGCCCCTTGAACTGTCAGACGGATGCTATATACTTCAACTGATCGCCAGGGAACCAGCGAAAATTCCAGACCTGAAGACAGTGGAAGAAAAGGTCAGGCAAGACCTGATCCGGGCCAGAAAAGACGATCTGGCCAAAAAGGATGCTGAGGAATTTTTGAATGCCCTGAAAGGCGGAGCTGAGTTTCAAAGGGCCGCTGCGAGCCAAAAGCTGAAGACCAAAACCACGGGTTTTTTCAAACGGTCTGGGGCGATCCCCCAGATCGGTTTGGAGCGGGACATCCAGGAAGCGGCCTTTTTGTTGAGTCCGTTAAAGCTTTTTCCGGATGCTGTGATCAAAGGGAGGCAAGGATATTATGTGCTCCAGTTCAAAGCTCGACAGGAGGCTGATCCAAAGGAATTTGAGGATAAGAAACGGGAGATCACGTCCAGCCTTTTGCTCCAGAAACGTCAGGGAGCTATCGAGGAATTGCTGGCTCTGCTGCGCGAAAAGAGTGAGGTCACTGTTGAGGAGGGATTTCTGGATTAATACATGGGAACTTGCCGATATTGTGAAAAATCTGCTCAAACAATCTCAGATGTCATTGGGTTTTGTGCAGATTGCATCCGTGATCATTTTTCTGAAGTCGGGCCTGAGATTGCCAGGGTTCATGTTAGGAGCCGCAGGGCCTACGGGCTTCCCGCAGAACCTCCCCGTGATAAAAAAGGGATCCCTTGTGGTTTGTGTCTCCACGGGTGTCAGATCCCCGAAGGCGGAACAGGCTTCTGCGGCATTCGGCATGTCAAGGGCGGAAAGCTAAGGGGCGGGCGCCCCCACGAAGGAAAGCTTTCTTATTACTATGATCCACTTCCAACCAATTGCGTGGCTGACTTTGTATGTCCGGCAGGCACGGGCTGTGGGTATCCGCGCTATGCGTATTTGAAAGGTCCTGAATACGGATACAAGAATCTGGCCGTGTTCTATTATGCGTGTTCCTTTAACTGCCTTTATTGCCAGAATTACCACTTCAAAGAATTAACCTTTTCTCGTGACAAGCTCCATGCAAAAAAGCTCGCATCAGCCGTGGACGACACCACAAGCTGCATCTGTTATTTCGGAGGCGACCCCGGCCCTCAGATCCTGCACGCGCTAAAGGCGTCTAAGCTTGCAATAAGAAAAAACCCCGATCGTATCCTCAGAATATGCTGGGAGACAAATGGCGCCCAGCAAGAGCCTTATCTGAGTATGATGGCAGAGGTCTCTTTGAGATCCGGCGGGTGCATTAAGTTCGACCTGAAGGCCTGGGACGATGGGCTGCACAAGGCCCTATGCGGCGTTTCTAATCAAAAGACCCTGGATAATTTCAGGCAATTGAGCAAACTGATACCCGAGCGGCCTGATCCCCCTTTCTTGATTGCCAGTACCCTGTTGGTTCCTGGCTATATAGATGAGCAAGAGGTGGATGCCATAGCCCGGTATATTAGCAGCCTCAACCCCGAGATTCCGTATAGCCTGCTGGCTTTCTATCCCAGTTTTTATCTGAAAGACCTTCCTACCACATCTCGAAAACACGCCCTCCGTTGCCAGGAGACTGCAAAGAACGCCGGCATCCACCGGGTCCACATAGGAAATGTGCATTTGTTGGGTGATGACTATAACTGAATAAAAGTGTCTAAAAATTTTAGGCACTTTAGTTCACTTGCACTTAAGGTACTATGAACTATCCCAAAATGCGTCCTGTCACTGCGTTTCCTGTGATGTACTCAGGCAAAGAGATGATCTGTTTGAAGGACGCAAGCGGTCTTGCTGAGAATACCATTGTTGTGCCCAAGCCGGTCTTTTTCATCATATCCTTGCTGGACGGAGAAAACTCTGTTCAGGACATCCAGGCCGCCTACATGCGCAGATTTGGAGATATGCTCTTTTCCGACCACATACAAAAGTTCATCGACGACCTGGACAAAAACCTCTTCTTGGAAGGCGAGCGATTTCAGGCGTATCACCAAAGGTTAAAAACCGAGTTTAAGAATGCCGCCACCCGTCCCTTCCTGCATCTGGGAGACGGACCTCACCATGACTCCCCACGCCTCAAAAGGGAGCTTGCTTCCTATTACAGCCACCCTGACGGGCCGGGGGACATATCTCCGGAGATTCCCACAGGGAACATCAAGGGCATCATGGTGCCCCACATTGATTACATGAGAGGTGGCCCGTGTTATGCGTGGGGGTACAGGGGTATGGAAACCCTTGACGATGTGGATACCTTCATCATCTTAGGCATCAACCATATGGCCGCCGAGCCCCTTTTTTCAGTTACCCCCAAGCCCTTTGAAACGCCTCTGGGATTGATGGATACGGACAGGGATTTTGTTCGGGCATTGATTGAAAACTGTAACCAGGATCTGCTTGAAGGGGAATTCTATCATCGGGGTGAGCATTCCGTCGAACTTCAGACGGTATGGCTCAAGCACTTATATGCAGACAAAGACGATGTGAAAATCGTGCCTGTGCTTTGCGGAAGTTTTGACGGCTTCATAGCGCGGGGGATCTCTCCTATTCAAGATGTTAGGGTTTCTGGTTTTGTCAACACTGTAAAGGAGACCATCGCGGCTTCAGGTAGGAAGGTATGCCTCATGGCAAGCGTTGATCTTTCTCATATTGGTCCCCAGTTTGGCGATGAGCGTCGTGTCTCACCTGGAGATCTGAACCACATACGGGGCGCTGACCTCGAAATCTTGAGGTCTGTTGAGGCCCTTGACAGGGAAGGTTTCTGGCAAGGTGTTGCAAGGGATGCCAACAAGCGGCATATCTGTGGGCTTTCCGCCATTTATGCCTTGCTCAGCATCATAGAAGTTAGGTGCGGGAAGCTCTTAAAGTATTCCCAGTGGCGGGATGAGCAGGGGTGGAGTTGTGTGACCTTTGCGAGCATGGTCTTTTGTCAGTAAAGAGCGGACTTGGGAGATTGTCAGGAAGGCGAGAGGGGATTGCCCATGTATGGATTTTACGGCCGTATTTTGTTTGTAGACCTGACGCGCAGGAGCTTTAGTTTTAAACCCCCTGATGACAATGTGCTGACGGAGGCTCTGGGCGGAAAAGGGCTTGCATCTCATCTCCTCCTTAG
>DAOVOU010000213.1 GCA_030629475.1 Desulfobacterales bacterium
CCGTAAAGCGGTTTCCTGTGTGAGTTTTCTGATGCCTCTCCGTTTCGAGGTATATCCACTCGGCACCGACCTTGATAGGTTTGGTCAGTGCGTACCAGGTATTGACGAAGTATTGTTCGTTGCGCGTAAAGCGACGGTCATCGGCGTCGGTCAGGTCGCCCATGTCGCTATTGTCAGGATTGTCAAAGCCGTAACCCATTGACATCGTGGTCTTGTCATTGACGGCATAAATGAGATTGGCCCATCCGCCATATGCTGACGCAGGTCCTCCGTCCTCAGCCATATCAAGATCATAGCGCAGGAAATTACGCCCAATGCCCTCACCGGTCCAGAGCTCACCCTGTAAGGTAAAAGGTCCGGTGACATACTTCAGCTCGCCGCAAACCAGCCAGCGGTCTGTGTTATTAGAAGTATTCTTTCCATAGTCGGCATGTCGATAGCCTCCGCCAAGGGCCACGAGCCCTCCCTTGCCCAGGATTTCATTGGTGTATTGGATCCGGCCAAGGGTCCAGGGCATACGGTCTTCGTTCTCAGTATCCGTACGCCTATGCTTCATCACCGAGGCCAATAGCTGAATATCTCCAAGCTGTTGCCGTACTGTAACTTGTGGGACACGCCACCACAGGTTTCCTGCCGCGGTCAGGATACCGAAGTCAATAGTCGATGGATTGAGCTGTGAGACCGGAATCCAGTCCTGGCCGGCGACCACGCTCGTGTGGGTCTTTTCGTAGCCTACATCAATATAGCCCAGGCGCATGCGCGGAATCAGGTTGTTGCCGTTGTTGTCACCATAAAAGTCCGTCTCTATGCGACCCTTGCCTGACCACCATTCACCCCACTTATGACTGACCTTAAAACCAAGCCTGGTGTCGCGGGGGTTGAAGTCGGTAGAGTCGTTTTTATAATCACTTTCCGCAGCCACGCAACCTATGAAGTCATTGTATTTTTTGAATTCGGCCGTGTCGTAATTAAAGTCGACCTTGATCCTTCCATAGAGTTCCATGTTATACTTGGACCAGACATTGCCCAGGGTCTTCAGACTCTTCAGGGCTGTGACCTCCTCGGCTGTCAGAGCTGGAACCTCAGGGGCCGGCTTAGCTGCGACCTGGGGGGCCGGCGGAGCCGTTTCAAGCTGATTGATACGATTCTGCAGGGCCTGCATATTTTTTTGCATCTGCATCATCTGGGCCTGCATGGTCTTCATTTGCAACTTCAGATCCTCAACAGACTCTCCATAAGCGAATTCGCTCAGCCCTCCGACAAAACAGATGAGCGAAAAGTTCAAAACAAATATTACTGCCCGGTAAGTGGCAAAAAAGCGCTGCATTTAATAAATCCTCCTATCCCTATTATATGTCTGAACGGTTAATCCTCGAGGGTTGACAGATCGCCCTCCTTTAATCCTAATTCTCGCGCCTTCAGTACACGGCGCATGATTTTACCGCTCCTGGTCTTAGGGAGTTTTTCCACGAAGTCGATCCCGCGGATGACCACAGCGGACCCCAGGACCTTTCGGACATGGGCCTTCAGTTCGTTCACCAGGCTATCTTCATCCTCCTCGACGTCCTCCTTTAAGATGACAAAGATCTTGGCTACCTCTCCGCGAATCTTGTCAGGTACGCCGATGCACGCAGCCTCAGCAACATGTTTGTGAATGATTAGGGCACTTTCTACCTCGACTGTGCCAATCCGGTGACCGGCGATCTTGAGGACGTCATCAGATCGGCCCTGGAACCAGAAATAACCGTCCGTGTCTTTAGTGGCAATGTCGCCGGCCAGATACATCCCCGGGAATTTTGACCAATAGATCTCTTTGTATTTCTCAGAGTCCTTATAAAGGGTGGTGAGCATGGCAGGCCACGGCTCTTTGACGACTACATGACCTCCCTTGCCGGGTTCCACGGGTTCTCCGTTGGCATCGACCACGTCCACATGAACACCGGGGAAGGCCTTGAAAGCAGAACCGGGCTTTAACACGTTACACGGTGTTGGCGCTACCATGAACATACCAGTCTCTGTCTGCCACCAAGTGTCCATGACCGGGCAGTTCTGGTTTCCGATGTTTTCATAATACCAGACCCACGCCTTAGGGTTGATCGGCTCACCAACCGTACCGAGGAGCCGCAGCGTTGACAGGTCGTGCTTTTTGGGATACTGAGAGCCGAACCTCATGAGCATCCTGATGGTAGTTGGCGTTGTGTAGAGAATATTGACCCCGTACTTCTCAATGATCTGCCACATCCGATCCGGTCCGGGAAACAACGGGTACCCCTCGTACATGACCGTGGTGGTCCCAACGATGAGGGGACCGTAGATAGTGTAGCTGTGCCCGGTTACCCACCCTGGATCAACGGCACACCAGAAGATATCGGTCTCTTTGATGTCAAATACCCATTTTAAAGTCCGGTTGAGTCCTACCATATAGCCGCCGTGGGAATGTACCACTCCTTTGGGCTTACCGGTTGTTCCTGAAGTGTACAGAATATAGAGAGGGTCATTGGCATCCATCTCCTCGGTCTCAAATTCTGCAGGTTCCCCATCCATCAAATCATGGAACCAGAGGTAACGGCCATCACTCATATCGATCTCTACACCTGCCCGCTGGACTACTACAACGGCCTCCACTGTAGGGGATGCCGTCATAGCCTCATCTACGGCTTCTTTCAGCTTGATGACCTTGCCATTTCTATGAAACCCATCCACAGTGACCACAAGCCTTGCCTCGGCGTGGTTGATTTGCTCTCGAAGGGCCAATGCGCTGAACCCTCCATACACCACGCTATGTATGGCACCGATCTTGGCGCATCCGAGCATCACGACGGCGATTTCAGGGATGTTCGGCAGATAAATCGCCACCCGGTCTCCCTTCTTGACACCAAGGGACTTGAGGACATTGGCAAACTTGTTGGCAGCCCGGTACAGGTCATAATAGGTCATACGTTCGCGAGCGCCGCTCTCGCTTTCAAAAATGATGGCTACCTTGTTCTTACGGTGCGTCTTTACATGACGATCAAGGGCATTGTAAGCAATGTTGGTCTTGCCGCCTACAAACCAATTGAAAAACGGTGCATCAGAGCGGTCAAGCACCTTGTCCCATTGCTTGAACCAATTCAATTCGTGGGCGGCCTCCCCCCAGAAGGCTTCAAGATCGGATCGGCCTTGTTTCACGGCGTCCTCATAATCATTGGGGTTCAGATTGGCGTCCACAACCAACTGAGGCAAGGGCCGCAATACCCTTCCCTCTGCCAATAAGGCTTCGGTGGTTTCCTTTTCTGGCTGCACTTTTTCTTTGTTCGATTTCATAGCTAAGGCTTCTGTGGATTTTCTCCCTCCTTCTTGTGTTTTTGAGACAAGTTTTTCTTAAGTCTTTCTATACGGCAATCTCTGTGCCAGCTAAGCTATGCGCATGGCGCATGGAACAATCGATAGCTATCCAGTTGTATTTATAGGAAAAGTTTAGCTACTGCAGATGGGAAAGAGTAAGGTAGTTATAAATAGCAGGATAAAAAGAGTGAGGCAGTTTTACTCAGAGTGGGGACAAAACACCCGGAGTTCGCGCCTTCCTCTGGCGACAGGTTTTCAGATAGTTAATTTCACAACGCTTCAATTAAATAGCATTGTTCCTTGTAGAAGAGGGATGTAAACGGTTACGTTTTATCCTGGTTAGGGATTGGAGATTGACGCCTCTGAGATTTGATATTTTTTCATTTTCATTCTGAGGGTCTTGCGGTCAATGCCGAGTAATCTGGCAGCGTGGGTCTTGTTCCCATCTGTGCGTTCAAGTACCTTCATAATGTGCAGACGTTCCATTTCCTCCAGGCAAAGCGTGTCCATCATAAGCACATTAGATAGTACTGTATTGGAATAGACAAGGTCCTTTCTATTAATGGTCCTGTCCCGTGCAAAAACCACCAGCCGCTCCACAGTATTCTCCAGTTCCCGGATGTTTCCAGGCCAATGGTATTCTGTGAGCGCCTTCATAACATTTGGGGAAAAGTCCTCAATCTTTTTCCCCTCTCTCCTGCCAAATCTGCCTAAGAAATGTTTGGCCAGCAGAGGGATATCGTCTTTACTCTTCCTCAAAGGCGGCAGGTGTATGGAGACCACGTTCAGTCGAAAGAAGAGATCTTCACGAAAGAGTCTCTGGGCGACAGCCTTTTCAAGATTCCGGTTTGTAGCTGATATAAGCCGGATATCGACATTAACGACCTTGTGATCACCCACCTTAGAGATGCGCTTTTCTTCAACAGCCTTGAGGAGCTTGGCCTGGATCTCCAGATTTATGTTGGATATCTCATCAAAGAATAGGGTCCCCCCCTGGGCCATTTCAAATTTTCCGTGTTGGGTTTTGTCTGCGCCCGTAAAGGCCCCCTTGACATGACCAAAAAGTTCAGTTTCAAATATGGTCTTTACCAGGGAGCCGCAATCGACTGATATAAAAGGGTGTCCCCGCCGTCGACTCATTTCGTGGATTTTTCGGGCTACAAGCCCCTTGCCTGTGCCGGTCTCACCCTGAAGCAATACCGTGCTCTCTGTGGGGCCAACCATGGCGATCATCTCCTTGACCTTTTCCATGACAGGGCTTTTACTAATAATTTCAGTGCTACAGGTTTCCTGCTTAAGGCTTTGCTTGAGATATAGGTTTTCGATGGTTAACTGGCGATTTCTCAGCACACGATCAACCAGTTTGATTAATTCCTCCGGGGTTATGGGCTTGGCTATAAAGTCAAAGGCCCCAAGCTTAATGGCTTGAACAGCGGTTTCAATAGA
>DAOVOU010000302.1 GCA_030629475.1 Desulfobacterales bacterium
GTAGATAGTACCTGAACGAAAAGTCATATTCAGGCAAAATCCGAATATCGAAATCCGAAACAAATTCGAATACCGAATGACAAAATGACCGAAACTAATACATTGAAAATTCGATGTTTTTGTCATTGGAGCATTTTTATTCGCCTTCGCCAGAATACCCTGTAGCTTGCTACAGGGATGAATGGCAAGGCGAATCGCGTCGAAGCTCGGTAGAGCGAAGACGGGTTGGCTTCGGCGCAATTCCGCTAAGACACCCCGCTGCTTGCAGCGGGGAGCTTCATTTCTGTCATTGTTTGCGGCTGACGCCTTGAGGACATCACGGATTTCGTGGTTAGCGCAGGCTTCACTTCGTGTCGGATTTCGAATTTTTGACCGAAAAAACAGAGGTTTTCGGTCAAACACTAGCTATACTGGCTGAGCGTCGAGCTGCACAAACATCCGCTGTATATCTGAACACTTCGTGTTAATCAACACAATTCATATCTTGTTCCTGATATTATAGCCTTTAAGAAAAAGATTTTGGACTAGATCAAGGAACAGTTCGGGCGGGGATTGCGTAGCGTAGCGAACTGATTTCTTACCACGAAAAGAGCCTTGATTTCCACTTCTTTTTGTCTGTGATCCTTGCCAAGATGAGAATATTCCTATATGTTACAGACCTTATGAAACCCGTTCAAACCGGCATTGAAAGACTTCTCGCCGACCCCCCGCCAATACTGCAGGGAAAACGCCTTGGGCTCCTGGCAAACCCGGCTTCGGTTGCATGTCCGGAGGGGAATCAAAGGTTTCGTTCCACCCGCGTGCTCATTGCAAATTACTACCCGGGCCAGCTCAAGGCGCTCTTTAGCCCCCAACATGGATTTTTCGCAGAAAAACAGGCTAATATGGTCCCTTCGGGAGACTTGATCGACCCGGTTCTTAATATACCAATCTTCAGCCTTTACGGCAAAACTAGAATGCCCACCAAGGCTATGCTTGAACCAATAGATATCCTGATCGTTGATCTTCAGGATATGGGTACACGCGTCTACACCTTTATCTACACAATGGCCTTATGTCTGCAGGCGGCCCGCGCCTATCACAAACAGGTACTTATTCTGGACCGTCCAAACCCTATCGGAGGAAACCGTATTGAAGGAAATTGCTTGAAACCCGAATACTCCTCTTTTGTAGGTATGTATCCCATTCCCATGCGTCATGGTCTCACCATTGGCGAACTCGCCCTCCTGTTCAATGACCACTTTGGTATCGGCTGCGAACTCACTGTGACTCCCATGGCAGGATGGAAACGTGAGATGTTCTTTCAGGATACGGGGCTACACTGGATACCCCCCTCCCCCAATCTGCCCACTCCTACCTCGGCCTTGGTCTATCCCGGGCAGGTCCTTTGGGAAGGAACCAATGTATCCGAAGGACGGGGGACGACTCAGCCCTTTGAGATCCTTGGGGCCCCCTTTTTTGATACAGCTCGCCTTGAAGCACGGATACCTGAGGATAAGCTTGCGGGGGTCCACCTTCGCCCCCTTGCCTTTGAACCTACATCAGACAAATGGGAAAAAAGATTATGCCGCGGTTTTCAGCTTCACATTATCGACACCAGGACCTACCACCCGTACAAAACAACCCTTAGTCTGCTTCAGGCAGTGGTTTCTGTGCATCGAGATGCCTTTCAGTGGAAGCCCCCCCCTTATGAATACGAATTTGAGAAACTCCCCTTTGACCTTATTACAGGAGATCCTTCGGTCCGAAAGGCTGTCGAAGGCCTGGACCCCCTGGAGAATCTGGAACAGACGTGGGCCGAAGAACTAAAATGCTTTGAGGAAATCCGCAAACCTTATTTGCTGTATGAGCCAGAGTGAACTTTTTTTACCGGATATGAAAAATCCGCGTGGCTGGAAAAGAATGATGTTTAGAGGCATGAAGGTATGGCTTCATGTAGATGATGATGATCAACGACCTGTTGTTCACGACAACAAGGTACTAATCAAATATCAACTTGATCAGGATCACGAATACTGGGTGCGGAAAGAGGCGGTGGAACCGATCGATCCCGCACGGTTAAAAAAGCCTCCGGCCCGTACTGACCTACGCCCCCATCACCCATTCCCTCCAAAGACCATAGTGGTTTACACTGACGGCGCATCTTCCGGCAACCCCGGTCCTGCAGGGATAGGCATTCTGCTGCGTTTCGGTTCCCACGAAAAGGAGATATCAAAACATATTGGAATCGCAACCAACAATGTTGCTGAACTGATGGCCATCAAGACAGCGCTCAAGACAATCCGCACAACTCAAATACCCGTCCGACTCTATACGGATAGCCAATACTGCTTAGGTTTGTTGTCTCTTGGATGGAAACCCAAACGAAATGAGAAGCTCGTGGCAGCCATCAAGAAATTGATGGAGGGATTTAAGGACTTAAAAATTCTTAAGGTTAAAGCCCACGCTGGTATTGATGATAACGAACGGGCTGACCGTTTGGCGCAAGAGGCGGCCTCCGGCCCGTAGGCTTCCGGCTCGGAGAGCCTACAGCTCGGAGAGAGAGATCAAAAATCAAAAAGCCCCACGCCCGCAAGCATGGGGTTTTTGAGGAATAAAAGGCAAACGGGTGGGAGAGTCTGTTATTTTTTCCTTTACGTCTCCTGTTTTGCCGTTTTCAGTTCTTCAACCTCTTTCTTCAGCTTGTCAACTTCTTCCTTATACCGATCAACCTCTTCCTTGTCAACGGAGGGCGCAAATTCCTCTTTTTTGGCCTTCCACGTGTCCTTCAATTCGTCGAACCCCAGATAGATTGCCAGCGCTCCACCCGACAGAAGGGCGAATGGAATGGCGCCCGCCAGGAGCATCAAGAATTCTCTCCACCAGATTACCAGACCAATGAGCCCCAGGACTGCCGCAGCCGCACCACCAATTAGTGTCTTCATGTTACACCATCCTCCTTTATATTAAATATTCAAATAAGTTCAACTTGCAATCTAGGTTTCTTTAACATAAGCTGACAAGCAAATCAAGTACAAAAATATCCGTTAACCCCTTTTTCGATCAAAAATGGATATGACTTTACCATTGACAGGGGCATCCTTTTTCCTGAAATCGCTGTCAGATGGTAAGCTCTCTGGCTCCGGCCCCTGGGGGGCCGTAACCTTCTCTATCCTAATCTTACGCTCATTCATGGTGAAGGCTTCACCATTTATGTATTCATCCCTGAGTATCCAGAGGGCCTCTGTCAAAGGAATTTGGAGCACAAGTAGCCTTACTTGATACCAATCGCGCTTTTGGTCAGTCGAGATATCTTCGATACGTGCAAAAAAAACCGGCTGTTCTTCGCAGTAAATTAAGACGATGTCTCCTGTCGTTGCCATAATACCCGGCCTCGGTCATAAGTTCGGCCATCTCGTTCGTACGCTCTCCGTGGGAACGTATTCCGTCAGACGCTCTGAGTCTTGGAAAAAATAATCTGTGTCGGACGCAGAGCGTCCAGCGGTTTGGGCCTGCCCTGGCGCGACGTGCTCGAATTGGCCGACAAGGTGTACAGGGTGCTGCATGCTCGGATCAGCCGATTGAGCCTATAAGCCAGGTCTGGGCCAGGGTTACAACGCAGAGCATTGTAACCAGGTTCTATTGGTGGCCGAAGTTACAATAATATAAACGTCTCGGAATTTCTACAACCCGTTGTAATCACTCA
>DAOVOU010000149.1 GCA_030629475.1 Desulfobacterales bacterium
GGTGTCCGAGTGGAGCCGAGTTTCAACAGAAAAGGTGCTGAAATCCTCTTTATTACCCCTTCGGGCGATGTCTTTGCCGATCCTGGCACTTGGACATGCATGGGCTATATGATTCTTTTCCACGAGCTCGGGCTCGACGTTACGTGGAGTACATATGCCTCTGAGGGCGGAAATTTTGGTTTGTTTACGTCCCATGAGATGATGAAGAGGCTTAATGCCAAGATGTATGCCGAGGCCAAGCGGTTAGGCGTGAAATGGATTCTTGGCGGGGAATGCGGCCACATGTGGCGGGTTATCAATCAGTATATGGACACCATGAACGGCCCCGCTGATTTCCTTGAGGTGCCGGTCTCCCCGATTACGGGCACGAGATTCGATAGCGCAAAAGGGACGAAGATGCTTCACATCACCGAATTTACTGCAGACCTTATCAAGCACGGCAAACTAAAATTGGACCCGAGTAGAAACGATAAGTTGAAGGTCACCTTCCATGACTCGTGTAATCCTGCCAGGGCCATGGGGCTCCTTGAGGAGCCGCGATACGTCATCAAGAATGTGTGCAATAATTTTTACGAGATGCCCCCCACGACCATCAGGGAGCAAACCTTCTGCTGCGGAGGCGGGTCCGGGTTGAATGCAGGGGAAGATGTGGAACTCAGGATGAGAGGGGGGCTTCCCAGGGCGAATGCTGTAAAGTTCGTCAACGAGAAATACGGTGTGAATATGCTTTCCTGTATTTGTGCCATTGACAGGGCTGTTTTCCCAGATCTTATGAAATACTGGGTGCCCGAGGCGGATGTCTGCGGCATTCACGAACTGGTAGCGAATGCCATGGTGTTAGAGGGAGAAAAGGAGAAGACAGTCGATTTGCGCAATGAACCCCTTCTAGGAATGGAGGATACTGAGGATGTATGACGGAGGTAAAATCATCGCCGGCATTATTATAGGTCTTGCTTTGTTGACATTCCCGATCTGGTATACTTCGGGAAGGGCTGCTCCAAGACCGGAAGTAAAGCTTCCTGTCAAGGAAAAGGAGTGCGTGGAGCCGAAGGCATACATGACGAGGAAACACATGCAACTGTTGGACCTGTGGAGAGATTCAACTGTCCGCGTAGCCAAGAGATCTTATATCGCTTTCAATGGGAAAAAGTACGATATGAGCCTCCAAAATACGTGCATGAGTGCGGACTGTCATGCGAAAAAGACCGAGTTTTGCGATCGGTGTCACAATTACACGGGAGTAGTACCGTACTGTTGGGATTGTCATATCGAACCTAAGGAAGAAAAACCCGAGGAGAAGCACTGATGGGCGTCAACAGAAGAAAGTTCTTAAAGATCGCTGGAGTTTCCACATTGGGGGTGGCGGCCATGCCTGCCGCAGATGCCCTTGGAATTAGTCCAACCGAATGGCTGGACAAGAAGCTGGGCGGCTTCACCGTCCCGGAAACACTCTTCCATCTTTTTGAGAAGCCGGCAGGGTTTACGCCCGGAGAGGCCCTGACAGCAAAACGATGGGCCATGGTCGTGAATATGAAGCAGATGGATGACGAGATAGCACAGGCATGCATGGATGCCTGCCACCGGGTTCACAATGTGCCAAAGATTGATAATCCAAGGCACGAGATTAAGTGGATCTGGCATGACGACTATGAGCACGTCTTCCCGGGCCAGCAACATGAACACATAGACGAGAACTTGAAAAAGCTGCCCTTTCTCGTCATGTGCAACCACTGCTTCAATCCCCCTTGCTGCAGGGTGTGTCCCACGAAGGCAACGTTTAAGAGAAAGAAGGACGGTATTGTCATGATGGACATGCACCGCTGTATTGGGTGCCGGTTTTGTATGGCGGCGTGTCCTTTTGGAGCCAGAAGCTTCAACTGGATAGTCCCCTGGCCCCGGGCAGGGGAGGGGAAGTTTAAAGGTAAAGAGCCGCCAAACCCCGAATTTCCCACAAGGATGAAAGGGGTGGTGGAAAAGTGCCAATTCTGCGCGGAACGCCTTGCCAAAGGCCAGATTCCGGCCTGCGTAGAAGCTGCCCAGGAGATCTGTAAGAGAAAGGGCCGGGAGCCAGCACTCGTATTCGGCGATCTGGACGACCCTGACTCAGAAGTGAGGCAAGTGTTGCGCTCGCATTACACCATTCGGCGCAAACCAGAGCTTGGATCGAATCCAAACGTCTATTATATTGTGTGAGGTGGGCTATGCTTGAGAAGGCATTTGTTGGAGGACGGAAATACTGGATATTGATGGCAATTTTGGGCGGTATCATCGGGCTGGGCTTTATTATGTGGCTCTGGCAGTTTCGTGTCGGCCTGGGCATCACAGGTATGGGCAGGGACGTTTCGTGGGGTTTTTATATAGGCCAGTTTACGTACCTTGTTGGTGTGGCAGCCGCAGGAGTTATGGTTGTGCTGCCATACTACATCCATCACTATAAAGCCTTTGGCCGGATTACCATCTTGGCAGAGTTCATGGCTATTGGTGCTGTGACCATGTGTTTGTTGTTTATTCTGGTGGACCTTGGTAATCCGGTTCGGATGATCAATGTGATCTTGCACCCCACACCCAGATCGGTCCTTTTCTGGGACATGATAGTCCTGAACGGGTATCTCTTTCTTAATATTTTTATTGGGTGGAATGTGCTGACGGCAGAGCGTAAAGGCTCACCGCCTCCTGGCTGGATCAAACCTTTCATATATCTTTCTATCCCCTGGGCGATCAGCATCCACACGGTTACAGCATACCTTTACGCGGGTCTTCCCGGGAGAGGTTTCTGGCTTACCGCCGTTATGGCGCCTCGTTTTCTAGCCTCAGCATTCTGTGCCGGGCCTGCCCTTTTGATCCTTCTTTGTCTTATCGTAAAAAAGACGACGAAATTCGATCCCGGCAAGGAGCAGATTCGGACCCTCGGCAGCATTGTCACTTATGCCCTTATCTTGAATGTGTTTCTCTTCGTGTGCGAACTTTTTACCGTCTTCTACAGTCAAATACCAGGCCACATGCATCACTTCCACTATCTTTTCTTCGGCCACGAAGGGCATGGAGGAAAGCTCATTCCCCTGATGTGGCTCGCTTTTGCATGTATGACTGCGGCTATTATCCTCTTGGTTCCCCCTATCACACGCAGGAATGAAGGTATCCTGACAGTCGCCTGCGTGTTGACAGTTATTGGAACGTGGATAGATAAAGGATTTGGTCTGGTTGTGGGTGGATTTGTACCCAATCCTTTAGAAAGATATGTCACATATTGGCCCACAGTGCCTGAAGCGTTAATCACACTGGGAGTGTGGGCAACCGGGTTCCTGGTAATCAGCCTGCTTTACAAGGTGGCTACCTCAGTGAAGCTGGAGGTAGGGGCAGGGCAGGCCTAGTCGGGCAGTTTCTACACACGGTAAAAGGCTCGCTCCGGGTTGGAGCGAGCCTTTTTTTATTGGTTGATCGGAGTAAACCGCTACCTCTGGTAATCGTATCATAAGAAGGTTCTACCGCGGTGGCAATTATAAAAGAGTGCGTAAAGTTAAGGATAAGTATTTGATAGGACTATAGTTTTTTGTCAGTACCTAAGTGAAACGTAGTGCGTAATCTTTATAATGGGACTCATTGCACCTTATTGCAACTCATTACTTGAGTATTTTAAGGGGTTTACAGATTTCGGCTGTAAGCCCCTTTTTTGTTTGTGAAACCCAAAACGACATACAAACGACATACAATTGGGGCTAGGGTAGCTCCCGAAGAGCCAGAAAATCCCGCTGGCCTGCCCCTATAACAACCCCCGGGACATTGCGAGGGATGGCAATGGCTGATCCGGATGAAATCGAACTTACTGTCTTTAAGCACATTCAGAAAACACAAGATTTTTATTTTGAGGTTAATCGGATAGGCGTTGATGTAAAGTACCTATCTCATGTTATCGGCTATTACCTGTATCGCAAAGAGGCTTTGAAGACACACTATGATGACCGCAGGCGAGCAGCAGACCACTGCAAAAAGACTAAGAAGCGATTTGAAAAACGCGACCGCGCCGCATTGGAGTCCTCTGTGGAACTGCTTTTTGAATATTCTGATGAGGCTTTAGAGGAGCGCGTTGCGATCCAGCAAGAAAGTCGGAAAAAGCAAATAAAGGCATTCACGAAAGTAATATCCAGAAAGTCGTTTGCTGACGAGACAGGCAGGAAGCTTCAAAGTCGTAAAAACCCTCCGAATAAGCCACCATACCAAGACGACCTGTTATACGCGCTGTTGGGCATCTTCGATAAGATCATAACAAAAAGACCCCTCAGATACATAGCGGCCATTTTCAGCATGTTTGGTCTTCATGCTGAAAAGTTTTGTGGCGACTGCCCTCGACTGGACCCCATCAGGCAAATATGCCGAAAACTACAAATCTTCAAATGCCCAAACCACGAAAGAGCACGAAAGAGAATTGACAGACTGGTCCATAGGGCATCCTTAATGGTCCCTCCATCGGTTAAAATTCACTCCAAGACCCCTCTTCTTTAACGCTAACTGAAATTCCCCACCTTGATGCTAAGAAAATCCCCCACCTTGAGATTCAACTACCGCACTTGTTAGCACCCCGCTACCAGGCCCGTAGGCCCCGCGCTCTTTTTTAAAGAATACCCCGCCCATCCTACCAATTTGCTCTCATCCATCCATCCTTCATACAACATGATCATCTTGCATATTGTTGCTACGAGTCGGAGAACCTCCGGGATATTTGGAGGTTCTTATGAAAAAACAAAGATGCCGTTGCAAACACTGCAGATGCCTTTTTGAGCCCTGCCCCAAAGTACCCAAGCATGACTACTGTAACAAGAAGGAGTGCCAAAGGGCCCAAAAAAGGGAGTGGCAAAGGAAAAGGATGGCCGAGCATGAGGGCTATCGTAAGGACCAGGAGGATGCCCAGAAGATATGGCTGGAAAAGAATTCCGACTATTGGAAAAAGTACCGAGAAAAAAATCCTCAATACACAGAGCGCAACACACAAAAACAGAGGGAGCGCAACCGCTCGTCGAGGGCCCAAACTGGCCGCCAACCGACTTCTGGGCCGGTTGCAAAGATGGACGCGTCGATTGCAAAAATGGATGCGATAGGCCCAGAAACTCCTGCATTTTCAGGAAGATACAGGCTTATTCCCCTAGGAGGTCAAATGATTGCAAAGATGGACGCGTTAATCGTCGAAATAAGTGCGATATCGGGCGGTTAGAATAAAATTGGTCAAATGATTGCAAAGATGGACGTGTGGACATGTGCCGGTTGTTTCTGTTAGACGCCTGGGCATGAACATTGAGGCACGAGAAATTGATCTGCATCAGATTGAGCTTCGTTATGCCCATACCAGGGTGAAGAATGAAACGATTTTGCGCAGGCTCCGTAGTTCTATTGACCGCTATGGTCAGATCACACCGGTGCTTGTGGTTCCTGACAAAGATAATCGGTTTGTTCTTATCGATGGATACCTTCGGCTTCAGGTGATGCGGATGTGCGGCAAAGACACGGTAATAGCCCGTATTTGGGAAACGGAAGAACAAAATGCCTTGCTTACGGTTTTGACCAAAAGTGATGCGCGGCAGTGGGAGGCTGTCGAACAGGCGTCGATGCTATCGGAACTTATCGTTCGCTTTGATCTGTCCATGGAAGAGGTTGCCAAAAGAGTGGGAAGAGACAAAAGCTGGGTAAAACGACGACTGGATCTTATTCGGGCTTTGTCGGAAGATGTGCTAAGCGCGGTTCAATCCGGACATGTTTCCACCTGGGCCGCATCCAGGATATTGGCGCCGTTGGCGCGCGCCAACACAGAACATGCGCAGCACCTGACCGCGCACCTGCTAAAAGATGCTGTATCCACAAGAGAACTTGATCGTTTCTACGCGCACTATAAAAAATCCAACCGAAATGTCAGAAACAAGATGATCAATAACCCTGCCTTGTTTCTTAAAGCCGCAAGGTCAAGGGATGAAGATAAAACCGCTATGGGATTAAACAAGGGACCTGAAGGAGCATGGCTTAAAGATATGAATATCGTATTTCATATTCTTTTGCGACTTAAAAAACAGCTTCCAACGGTCTTTTATCCCCA
>DAOVOU010000059.1 GCA_030629475.1 Desulfobacterales bacterium
CCCTACTGCTGGCTCTTGGCAGTGGTGACCATTGCCAGGTCATTTTGAGGCATGAGGGAAATGCGGAATCAAATCGGGAATCGTGTAATCGCAGAGCGCATAGAGCAGAGCGCATAGAGCATAGAGTGAGAAAGCGCCCCGCGCTATGCCCTATGTACGATCGAGTAACGAGCAACCAATGACCAATGGCCAATGACTGACCTGGAGGTGCTATGAATCCTGAAATCTTTAGAGAATATGACATTAGAGGGGTTGTGGACAAGGACTTGACCGACCAGGATGTGGTTTTGATTGGTAAGGCGTTTGGCACCTACCTGCGGGGCGAAAACCGCTCCAAGGTTTGTGTGGGTCGGGACTGCCGTTTGAATTCTGAGAATTACCAACACCTCTTGATTAAAGGGCTTCTTGCCACAGGCTGCGATGTGGTGGATGTCGGCGTCTGTCCTACGCCCGTTTTTTACTTTTCGATCAGGCATTTGAAAAAAGAGGGCGGCATCATGGTCACCGCGAGCCACAACCCCCCTGAGTACAACGGCTTCAAGCTGTGCAGCGGCTATGATAGCCTTTTCGGCGAGCAGATACAGAAGGTGCGACATATCATTGAGGACAGGACCTTTGCTGAGGGGAGTGGAAGCACGGAGACTGCTGATGTGGTAGCCCCATACAAGAAGGTTCTGGAAGACAATGTCAAGCTTGCCAGATCTTTGAGGGTAGGAATCGATGCAGGGAACGGCACTGCCGGTGTGGTGGCGCTGCCGATCATACGGGCCTTGGGTTGCGAGGTCTTCGACCTTTATTGCGACATGGATGGAAATTTTCCCAATCATGAACCAGACCCCACGGTGGCAAAGAATATGCAGGATCTGATGAGATTGGTACAGGAAAAAGGGCTTGATGTTGGGATCGGCTATGACGGCGACGGAGATCGAATCGGCGTCATTGACGAGAAAGGCGACATCATATGGGGCGACCAATTGATGATCATGTACGCAAGGGACATCCTTTCCCGAAAACCCGGTGCCACGTTCATTTCAGAAGTTAAGTGTTCCCAGACCCTGTATGATGACATAGAAAAACATGGTGGCCGCGCAATTATGTGGAAGACAGGGCACTCCCTGATCAAGCAGAAGATGAAAGAAGTCAAGGCAGAACTGGCAGGGGAGATGAGCGGGCATATGTTTTTTGCTGACCGATACTTTGGCTACGATGATGCCATATACGCCTCTTGTCGCCTGTTGGAAATCTTGGCAGAAACAGGAAAGAGTATTACAGAACTGTTAGATGATGTTCCAAGAACCTATTCCACCCCTGAAATCCGGGTGCCATGTCCGGATGATAGGAAATTTCAGGTGGTAAAAGATGTGACCGAGTACTTCCGTCAGCGGTATGACATCATTGATATAGACGGGGTACGCATCCTCTTTGAAGATGGTTGGGGTCTGGTTAGGGCTTCCAATACTCAGCCGGTGTTAGTGCTCCGATTTGAAGCCCTTTCACAGACACGGCTTTCTGAAATCCAATCGCTGGTGGAGTCGGTGCTGACCGAGATCCGGGAGAGGTGAGGTTGCTTGATAAAGCTCGGCATAAATTTTAAGAGATTGACTTATGAAGAGGTCTTAACAACACTGCCCTTATGGGTGGAGTGGTGAGTGTTCTGTTCCTTCAAGTAGCCGCTTGATGTTGTCTGCATGGCGAACGAATATGAGCAGAGCCATGATAAGGGCACAGCCTGTTATGGGAACCGAGTGCGTAGCAAGCCATATAGCCCCGGGGAGAATAGCTGACGCAGAAAGAGAACCTGCTGAGGAGTGTCCCCAGCAGCACAGCACCAAGACGTAAACCAGTACGCAGACCAGGAACACAAAGGGTGAAATGACAAGGAAGCAACCAGCGGCAGTGGACACCCCTTTGCCCCCCTTGAAGCCCAAGAATACGGGAAAGAGATGACCGGCAAAGGCTGAAAGGGCTACCAGGCAGACCAACATCTCCCCTTTCCAATCCGATACCCCTAACCACGAGATCCCCACCAGCACGGGGATGGCACCCTTCAAGAGGTCTCCCCCAAGAGTCATGAGCCCGAGTTTCTTTCCGGCTACCCGAAACACATTGTAGGCCCCTATGTTTTTGCTGCCGGAGGCCCTCACATCCGCATCGCTAAAGATGCGAGTCAAGATTACACCCCAGGGTACAGAACCCAGAAGATAGGCAAATGGCAACAAGAGCATGCCCTTGCGGATCATAGCGGTTACGTCTCGGAATTTCCATAACTCATTGAAGGTCCTGCGACTTTAGTCAAGCGGTCAACCACTCGACCACTCGACCACTCGACCACTCAACTACTCAACTACTCGACCACTCAACTACTCAACTACTCGACCAATTGGGGCGAAGCTCCTAAGCTTTTCTTGCGGATAGCGTTATCGATCCGCTTTTGACACAGGGGAATGTACTCAAGGGCCTTACGATGAACCCCCAGGTCCGGGTAAGACCTGAGCACCGTCTTGAAGCGCTCCAGGGCGGCCTTGTAGTGCTTGGTCTTATAATAGAACATGCCTACATAGAACTCATGTTCAGCCAAGTTTCTGTTACAGACCTTCATGTGTTTCTCGGCCTTCTTGGCATACGGGCTGGCGGGATACGTGCGGATCAGCCTTTCAAAGGCCTGAAGTGCCTCCTGGGCCATGGTTTGATCTCTGTCGATGGTCTGGAGCCGATCAAAATAGCAGCACCCTATCTGATAAACCACATAGGGCACGGCCTCATTCTTGGGATGAAGGCTTTCAAATTCCTCATAGGCAAAAATGGCTTCTTCGTACTCCTTGCAGTGGTAGTGGGCATCCCCAAGCCTGAGTTCGGCCAATATGGAGTACTGGCTGAACGGATACCAGTCCTTCAGTTTTTCAAAAAATTCGATAGCCTTTCTGTAATCTTTGTCCCTGAAGGCCTCTGTACCCTCCTCGGCAAGCTCCCTGGCTGTCTTCTCCTCTTTGGCCTGAAACAAGGCACAACCGAACAGATGCACCGCTATCAATAACATGATAGCGAAATAGGCGCTTAGTAATGAAATTGGTGTTTTTTCTGGCACAAGTTAGTTCGCTTCACTCACAATTGGAATATTGGAATACTGGAATGATGGAGTAATGGGTTCTGGCAAAATGGGTCATTGGGTTATTGGCAAAACCACTGTTGACAGGCAAGTGTACAAATGACATACTTCCATTAAGAATCAACATTCCAGTATTCCATCATTCCATCATTCCGGCACAAGGCAAAAATCCAAGCCCCAAAAAAGCATGTACATTCAATCGGTTGTAGAAATTCCGAGACGTTTTATTTATGTTTTGGCTTCTCCGGGCTAGGAATCGGCCAGCTTTTTTGCGTATTCTGCGGCCTCGATCCCTGCCACACACCCTTCGCCCACGGCCTTGGCTATTTGCCATGGCTGTCCAGTAATATCTCCAGCCGCATATAGACCAGGGATGTTGGTTTCCTGTTTCCTGTTGGTTTCAATAAAACTTACGGTTTCTGCATCAAAGATGGCCCCGAGGTTGGCCGCCAGCTCCAGGGCACCCTTTGCTCCCAGCTCAACAAAGATACCGTTCACCTTGAGGGTCTCACCATTTTTCAGCAATACCCTTTCTACGTCGTTCGTTCCAATGATTTCCTTAACCCAGGTACCTTGTATGACCTTAACCTGGCTATTTCTCAGTTGCTCGTAAAGCGTGTCGGTGATCATAAGTTTCCGGCAGATCAGGTACACAGTCTTGGCATACGACAAGAGGGTTATGGCACCGGTTGTGGCAGCGCTTTCGTTGCCCACTACCGCCACGTCCAGGCCCCTGTAGAAATTCGCATCGCAATCCACGCAATAGCTCACACCGCGACCCACAAGCCTCTTTTCTCCTTTCACCCGGAGCTTTTTTCGGGCAACTCCCATAGAAAGGATCAGGGTTCTGGAGGTAAAGGTTTCACCACTTTCTGTAAACAGGCTAAAAAGCTTATTCTCATTTTTCGTTTCGATGATATCCTCTTCCAGGAATACCGCGTCAAAGCTTTCAGCCTGCTTCCTGCCGGCTTCAAGCATCTCCTTTCCCGAAATGAGCTTCTCGGAGCAGCAAAAATTGGCTATGTGGGCCTTGTAAAGACTGCTGTTGCGTGGCTTTCCAAAGACGATAACCTTTGCTTTCTTGCTGGCAGAATGGATAGCCGCCTGAAGCCCGCCAGGTCCGCAGCCGATTATGGCCACATCGTACAAATCTTTGGGCATTTACAGTGCCTTTTTCACCAATCCTTCGAGGTGCGATTTTGGCACAGCACCAACGATTTGGTCAACCACCTTTCCGTCCTGGAACAGGATGAGGGTGGGAATAGCCCGAATGCTGTATTGCGTTGGGGTGTTGGGGCTGTTGTCCACATTGCATCTGGCAAAAACGATGCTATCGCCGTATGCCTCTTCCAATTCCTTCATCACTGGAGCAATGGCCTTGCAGGGGCCGCACCAGGGTGCCCAGAAATCCACCAGGGCAGGTTTGTCAGCCTTTAATATCTCTGATTCAAAACTGTTGTCATCAACGTCCAAAACACCTTGTCCCATATTCATGCTCCTTTGCTAATGATTGCTAAGCCGGCCAGCGATTTCTGTTGGGTCATGTATAAGCACACTGAGTCGGGTTTGTCAACTTCAAGAAGAATCAATCAGCCTTTCTCCTTGACACCGACATAACAGGGTGTTATTTATACAAACTTACATAGGGGCCGTTAACTCAGATGGTAGAGTATCTGCCTTTTAAGCAGAGAGTCGCTGGTTCGAGTCCAGCACGGCCCACCAACGTCCCCATCGTCTAGCCAGGTCCAGGACACCGGCCTTTCACGCCGGCAGCACCGGTTCAAATCCGGTTGGGGACGCCAAATGATATCAAGAGGTTAGCCATTACCATGGCCAAGAAGAAGCGGGTTACGAGAAAAAAACTCCTGAAAGAGCCGGATGAGTTTCTTACCTTTTCGGCCAAGGCCATCCAGTTTGTAGCCGACAATCAAAGGCCGGTTTTTGGTGTGGTGATTGGGGTGGTGGCGGTCGCACTGGCCTTTGCCGGATTTCGGTATTTTTCAAACGTGTCCGAACGGAAGGCTTATGCCATGTTCGAACAGGGACGTCTGTATTATTTGGCTGAAATTTCAGGGGACAAAACAGTGCCAGCTCAGGAAAAAGCTACCGAGCAATTTGAGAAGGTTATCAGAAAATATCCATCAACCAATGCAGCCGGGTTCAGTCTACTTGTCTATGCAGACATGAGTTATCATAGGGGCGACTACCAAAAGGCGATCGAATTATATCAAAAGGCACTCGGGGCTTTTTCAGCGGAACGTTCCATTCAGAAACTTATCTGGGACGGCCTCGCATATGCCTATGAAGCGAAAAAAGACTACAAGTCCGCCGCAGAATACTTTCAGAGGATAACACACACTCAAGATGGGTTCGTGAAGGCAGATGCCTATTACAATCTCGGACGGATGATGGAGGCCCTGAATCATCAAGAAAAGGCCTATGAAGCCTATAACAAGGTGGTGCAGGCATATCCCGGCTCGATGGGCTTTCAGATCGCCAAAGAGAAGGTGGTCCGTCTCAAGGGTCCTGGAGTGGCTTCGGAATAGGTTAAGGCTTCAATACTTACAGCGAGGACCAGTAGGGCCTTTGAACCTGAATCACGTCGTCAACAACACCAGGTACCGCCCCTTTTTCAAGGCCCTCCAGGTTGCCGGCTGTTAAGATGCTATCCCCGACCAGTTCCATCAAGACAGCCCTTACCGACTCTCTGAGCCCTGTGAGATGATAGCCCCCCTCTAAGGTGATAGCCACTCTTTCGGAAGCGTATGACCTGGCAAGATCCATGATCAGACGCGTCATGGCTGCATAGCCTTGCGGCGTGACCTTCATCCCCCCAAGAGGATCACCCACGTATGTGTCAAATCCGGCAGATACAAAGATCAATTCAGGTTTAAAGGCACTGGCTATAGGGCAAAGAAGCTGCTTGAAGATCTGGAAGAACTCTGCGTCGCCATGGCCTGGCCCCAAGGGAACATTGACGGTAAATCCCTGGCCATCCCCCTGGCCCACTTCGGTCAAATAGCCGCTTCCGGGATAGTAGGGGAACTGGTGGGTGGAAAAGTAGAGGACGGCAGCGTCCGTATAAAAAGTGTTCTGGGTGGCATTGCCGTGGTGCAGATCCCAGTCCACGATCAGGATTTTCTTTACGCCGTGAGTATTCATGGCATAGCGGGCACCCAGGGCCACATTATTGAAAAGACAAAACCCCATGGCCCGATCTCTTTCTGCATGATGCCCCGGGGGCCTGACCAAGGCAAAACCATTCTTTATGGTGCCGTCAAAGATCTTGTCCACGAGGGAAAAGAGACCACCTGCTGCCAGCTTCGCCGCCTGATAGGAAAGGGGTGTGGTCTGTGTATCAGGATCAAGCGACATATGGTCCCTACCATCCGTGCCAGCCACCCTTTTGATATGGGAATGGCTGTGCACCCAGGCGAGTTCATCGTGGGTGGCAGGACGCGGGGAGATGCTCACAAATTTTCCCGCCATGTCGGCCGCATCAAGCATGTCATAGATGACTTGCAGACGCTGGGGGCTTTCAACGTGGGGTAAACTGGCAAGATGCTGTTTGTAAAGGTCGTGGCAGACGACGCCTGTCCTTGACGACATACGATCTCTCTTAATTCCTCAATACTCTAGTGCCTACCAGCACCAGTCGGTTTGATTTTTCAACTGGCACACAACTGGCCGCCACTTTGCTGGTTGGCCCTGGCCACACGCTCCAAAAACCTCTTAAACCAACTCTTCTTTTGGTTCTGTTTCGATTTTCTTGAGGTTTTCTTTTTTGCCATGACTCTTCCTTTTGCGAGTGCTGAAATAAGGTCTGCAACCCGAGACAGGGGCTTGCTAATCCAAAATACCCTTGGTGCTGAAATTTGTCAAGTCCAAAGGACCGTATAAAATCGTGCAGAGATTTTATGACTTGACAATGCCCGGCAGGGAGATTAGGGGAAGCCCATACATCGAACATAGGCGCTCAACCCAGGAAAGTATCCACCATGAGTACGAAAGAACACAAGGCCCGTGCTCCAAGGTCACTTGTACTTGCGATTCTGACTGTGTCCAGCACCCGCAGCCTTACCGATGACAAGAGCGGACACTGGATGAAAAAACGGGCCGAGAAGAAAAAGCATAAAGTGGTTTTTCACGAGATGATCCCTGACAACAAGGATATGATTGCCGATACGATCCGCACGGTCATTCAGGAGCATAGCCCTCATGCAATTCTCGTGACTGGAGGCACGGGGATCAGCTCTGGTGATGTGACTATCGAGGCAATCCGACCCATGTTCACCAAAGAGCTCACTGCTTTTGGGTCCCTCTTTACACAGTTGAGCTATGAAGAAATCGACTCGGCCGCCCTCCTTTCCAGGGCCACAGCAGGCCTGATCGGTCAAACCCTGGTCTTTTGCATCCCAGGAAGTCTCAAGGCCTGCAAGCTTGCCTGCAAAGAACTCATCTTCCCTGAACTGGGGCACCTTGTGAAGCACGCGCATGAAGGTTAGCCACTTGAAAAAATCAGAACTTAGCTCGCTTCGCTCACAATTGGAATACTGGAATGTTGGAATACTGGAATATTGGGTTAAGAGGACTGAAAACAATTGAGATAGGATTCTTTTCGGCTTTTTTATCCCCAACATTCCATTATTCCACCATTCCATCATTCCATATTCATGGCAGAGAAAATTGCCAATGAAAGATAAATGATTACAACCGATTGTAGGATTACCGAGACGTCATATTACTTTCCTTTCCAGATCGGTTTTCTCTTTTCCAGGAAGGCAGAAAGCCCCTCCCTGGCATCCTCGGCAAAAAGATTGGTGACAATGACTTGCTTGGCATAGTCGTAGGCCTGGAAGTCGGCTAAATTGACCTGGGTGTAAAATGCCTCCTTGCCCATGCTCAGGATGAGGGAACTGGCTTCAGCGATCTTTTCGGCCAGTGCCCTGGTCTCTGCAGCCAGTTGATCGGGAGGAACGACCTTATTGATTAAGCCATATTGTTCTGCTTCCTCCGCCAAGATCATACGTCCGGTCAGCAGCATCTCGAGGGCCCGTTTTCTACCTATAGCCCTCACCAAGGGGACGCCAGGCGTGCTGCAAAAGAGCCCGATCTTCACACCGGGCGTTCCAAAGAGCGTACCTTCCTCGGCTACAGCCAGATCACAGGCGGCCACGAGCTGACAACCGGCTGCAGTGGCCACACCATGAACCTGGGCGATGACCGGCTGCGGGAGGCGCTGAATCTTCTCCATGACCTCAATGCAAGTGTCAAAGATTGCTTTGTAGTAAGTCAGTTCCCGGCCCACCAGTTGAGAAATGTCATGACCGGCAGAAAAGACCTTGCCTTCACCTTTCATAATGACAACTCTTATATCGTTGTTCTGACTTATGCTTGTAAGCAAGGAACTCAATTGCTGTAGTAGTTCGAGAGAAAGGGCATTCCTTTTTCCCGGGCGGTTCAGCGCAATGGTCCCGATTGCACCGTCCACGTCAAACTTCAGATCAACAGTATATTGCCTCCTTGTTATTTCCATTGATTCACCTCCATTTGTTTGTAACCGTTCACGAGTTCACGGTTCCACGCGGCGCAAGCGCCTGCGCTGCGCGAGAGGTTCAGGGTTCACCGGAGCGAGGCCAACTAAATTCTCTTTTGAGAACTTAGCTCCACTTCGTTCCGCAACTGGTCGAGTGCCCGCCCTGCCCGCCCTGGTGCGACAGCGAATCGAAAATGCTGATGCAAAGCAAACCCGGTCTGGGCCA
>DAOVOU010000139.1 GCA_030629475.1 Desulfobacterales bacterium
ATCTATTCCAAAACCACCTAGCCCGAATCCGCCGGAGGCGGAGAACCAAACAGGCAACTATGATGATTTTGGACTATCAAAACTACCCAACACTGGTTAACACACAAGAACTTACTTTTAGTATATATGAATATGGGCAAGAGTCACCGAAGGAGATTTGCCCATGTCTGCTTTCGTCGATAATAGGAACGTCCCCAAGGAGTTTAAATGTAAGGAAAGGGTTCGTGATCGACCTCTAAGCCCGTTTTTGGGCTTGGCTACACGGTTTTGTGCCTTTGTGGGTGGGTACAAGGTACATTTCACTGCGAGCACCAGGCGGGTATTTATACAGGCACAACAGTACCTTTGTGGTTTGATTCAAGCAGGAAATAAGAACATGGAACGGATGGCGGAGGTAGTACCCGATTCAGACGACCAAGTACTTCAGCATTTTCTAACATATTCACCCTGGAGTTATCGAGCGGTGATGGATCAGGTTGCTTCGGATACGGACACGATGTTTGGAGATAGTGCGGACACATGTTTGATTATTGACGAAAGTGGGGTACCGAAGAAGGGCGACAAGTCTGTAGGTGTGGCTCGCCAGTGGTGTGGCCAGGTTGGCAAGGTTGAGAATTGCCAAGTAGGTGTTTTTGGAGCCCTGGCATGTGGTGATGCTGTAACGTTGATTGATACGCGCCTTTATCTGCCAGAAAGTTGGACTGATAATCATAGACGTTGCGAGTTAGCCGGTGTTCCCGAAGAACATATTGTTCAAAAGAGTAAGTGTGATTTAGCCCTTGAGATAGTAAACCATGATCGCGGCAATGGAATCGGCTATAGCTGGGTAGGCGTAGATGGGGGCTATGGAAAGGACCCGGCGTTTTTCGTGCTTTGAAGGCTGACTGACGCGTGCTAAATATCACAAAATGTTGCAACTCGATGCAAGGGGCAAAACCTTCAGCTTTTTTAATCTGACAAAGTAAAAATTAAGAACCTTTCCCAGATCTATTGATTTTGGTGAGCCTGGGCGGGAAACTTGTGGGTTAGTGGATTTAGAAAGATCAGACCATATTGAACGTGAACACAGAATAATCGAAAGGAAGTGTTATGCTAAGAAACACATTTCTCCACATACCCGGTATAGGTGTCAAGACAGAGGAACGGTTATGGGACGGCCCCGGCTCTACCAGAAATCCCATTCAACGGTGATCCGGAGACTATTGAGCGGATCAAGATTGAGAAGAGAAGTGCATTTTTGAATCATGGTTATTGGTGAGACTGATTTTGCCTGTCAAACCTTTACCATAACATCTTGGAAAGCATGTATCTTATTGAGGATATATCAGATTCGGGTGACTTTGGGAGCCAATGGGGTAAGGGTGATACGGTGAGCAGTCAGAATTTTTCTTGGAATCAGACCAGGCTTGTTGTAAACGTCTCTCCGGAGAACGTGCCGTTCTTCGATGTATTGGTTTTTCCCACAAGAGACTATAGATCAGAAAGGTTTGGATTCAAAGAGATGGGGTCAGATTTTCTCAAGGAAATCAGTAGCTACAACGTCCGCAGAGCATTGCCCAAACCGGGAAAATGCGCACTCGTGGTCATCGACATGCAACAATATTTCTTTCCGCTTGCTTCGCACATAGTTGGAAATGTTCTGTCCATCATTGAGGCCTGTCGGTCAAAGGGAATCAGAGTCATCTTCACAAGGCATGGCCACAAGGACATTTCCAAGGACGGAGGAATGCTTTCGAAATGGTGGGGCGACTGTATAATGTATGGATCAAGTGAATGGGAACTCATCAAAGGTCTCGGGCCGCAGGATACGGATGGTCTTCTCGATAAGAACCGATATAGCGCATTTTTCGGAACCGAGCTTGACGAAAGCCTCAGATCACGAGGAATTGAGGAACTTATTGTAACCGGCGTGATGACCAACTGTTGCTGTGAGACCACCGCCAGGGATGGGTTCATTCGGGATTACCGGATATTTTTCGTTTCCGATGCAACCGCTACTGTGGACGAGGAACTTCACGTGGCCTCTCTGAAAAATCTGGCGTACGGATTTGCCCATATCCTATCTACTGAAGAACTGCGCAGCCATATTACGAATCATTGAACCTGAATATATGGCCTTGCTATGTTCGGCGATTGCCTCATGCCACTGCCCTTTGAAGACTGCCATATCAAAACTCCTTTGAGAAATTATGAGGGTTTGATTGGTAACGTTTTCAATAACATAAAATGAAAGAGACTGTTAACCTGGCCACGCTTCCACCAGCCTGAATTCACCTCGGACATCTGTCCAGATGTGCTTTGTGGGGCTCTGTTGAAGCATACGGGAGTGCTTGGGGCGTTGGCATGTCGCACGAAAGAATTTATCGCATGAGATAAATCCCAAAGCAGCACAGAATGCCGGTGTGAGTTGAATCAGTGGCTAAATAGTCCTGGCGAGTTGATTAGGCACAAGAAGCGTTGACTCAAAATCAGGTTTCCTATGGTGGTGGGTCGTTGTGTAGGAAAGGCGAAGAATTACGGAGAGAGATAAGGATATGGCCTTGGCAGGTCTTTATAAAATAATAAAGATATCATATGTATATCATTGTGTTTTGAGGGCAGGTAGGAGTAAAGATGGATAGCAGAAAGATTGAATTTGGCTATTTTAGAGATTGTTTCTTGAAGTCTTGACATTTACAGCACTCAACCAAAAAAGGGCTTGCGGTATAGGGTTTGTAAGCCAAAGAAGAACTGGTCACAAGCAATCTGAGCCTCGTTATGAAGCGGAATGGCTCAGGGAAATCTCACTGAAAAAACATTCTGACGTATTTGGAGTAGAGCTGGTCACAAAACTCCTTGTCTTCGATGAGGTCTGCCCCCTCGTGGCGGATTTTCTGGCCGCCCCTCGACTCACCTGAGAATGACAGGAGGTTGAAACTTCCTCCGAATGTAAACCTGTCATCACAAATAAGCCGTTTCTCATGACTTCGTCCAATGTCTTTGTAGGTGAACAAATCTGGAAATTCACGGTTAAGCCGGTTAAATACGTTTTCAGCCTCCTTCCACGTACGTTGCGCTCTTAGCTCTTGGCCTCGACGGTTGCCTCTATCGAATCCATAGCCGATCCAAATCTTGACTCCACGCTTTAGTGCATCGCGTAGTCCCTCTTCAAGCTTGCTGTCAACAACATTTGACGAAATGAAACCCGATAAGATTAGGAGGTGATCACCAACCGTCCTAATTGCCTCCAAAAACTTCTCTCGGATCTCAGGCGTCCATAAAAACTTCACTGCTCTGGAATTCCGTTCCCGTTCCAAATTTTCCTTATCTTGCTCCAGTTGTTCGATCTTCTTGCAAAGTACTGAGCGAGTATCTGGTCGATCTTCTTCTTCCAGTGCCCGCCTTGCATCCTCGACCTCTTGTCGAGCGACTGCAACCCGAGATGCGAGTTCCTCGACATCATCCAACTTTCCCAGCCTTTCTACGACCTGTTCATCTTCCGCGAGGCGTTCAATGCGCCTTCTTATGGGTTCCGGTGCGGGCGTCATAACGTCGGCGAGTAGTTCTGGCCCGCGGACTCTGGCGAAGGTGGATTCATACTCCTCTTTTATCTGACCCTCTACCGCAAAGGCGACCTGCCGCTCTCGTCTGTGATCTTCAGTCTCGTACTCAAGCATGACAGCAGGCTCGTAAAGCGTGTAGACCATTTTAAGCACGCTTTTTACTGCAACAATATCTCGTTCCGCCCCACCTCTACGACGTCCGGCTTTAAAGACTCTGTCGAGCATATCGATATTTATCTCTTCTGGGTGTGGATAACGATTCGGAATTGCACGAATTAGTGTAAGTCCAGCATCGTTTGCCTCCTTTGGCTTCAAATACTGCCGCCTCGAGTAGTCTCCCAACTGCACGGGTACGCGAAGCAGACCGTGAAAAACAACATTTGGGACGGTGATCTCATACATCACATTCTGCCGAAGAGAACGCGCAACTTCTCGCCCTCGCTCTGTCAGAATAAATCGAGTGTCCCCTTCCGAACCATTCGATTGCTCTACATCAAGGAATTCGTTCCGACGCAGGTCAATTAGTCTGTTCGTGACGAGATCAGGGGATAGACCAAGCAAATCGGAAAGCACTCGTAGGCTGTCTATGCCTTCTAAGAGAAAACGCAAGAGGAATTCTTCAATTGGCGGCACAGTTCTTGGCTCAAGTACCAAAACCCTAAGGTTCATCGAGAAAACAGCGATCCCCACCGGCTTGCATCCAATGAATCGACAACCTGCCCGCATCGCAAAACGACTCGCAACTGCCTCTGCGTCAAGAAACATTGTTGCCCCCTTTGCTTGGGTTTGATTCTGGTTTTAGTACATCCTCAAAACACTCATTCGGCCAACGCCTAATGTGTGATAGAACACGTTGTAACGGCTCACCACCTTGCGCCCTTTCAACGAAAGCGTCATCGCCAACTATGATGAGGAGATCCTTTGCTCGAGACAACGCAACGTTAATTCGTTCCAGTACCCGGAGGAAACCTGCCTTATGGTCCGGGTTAGAGCGTGTCACCGAAAAGATGACAACGTTCGCTTGACGACCTTGAACTCGATCAACGGTGCAACACTCAACCTCCAGACGACGTAACTGATGCTCAATCATGGTCACTCGTCTCTTTAAATGACGCACTTGGGCACCATAGCCGCTTAGCACTATAACCGAGTAAGAGGTCTTTCTCCCCGAATTCACGAGAAAACGGTCAATATCACATAACAGATTACATGTCTCGGCGGCTTCAGCGGGGTTCACAAAACTCGTGCCATCTGGTTGCTCGGTTCGGACAGTGAGTTTTCGGGTAGACATCCAATTCACAGCACATCCAGTTAGGCCACAAAGCTCGGTGACTATTCCCTTCCGTTGACTGTCGAGAATTCCATCGTAAAAGCAATCGCTTATGAGGCGCCCGATTGGTTCGACCATCCGGTACTGCGTTGTGAGCATTACCCGGTTCGAGTCGGGAAGTAGACGTCTGAATCTCTCAAACATGGACTCACCAGCATCGGCCGCTTCAAGTTCATATTGCTCGCGCAAATCCTGACGGGATAGCACTTCTTCTTGAAATGGCGGCAACTGCCGTGAGTCACCGACTAATATCCAACGCTTTGCCCGCGCCATCGGAACGCAACTTTCCATAGCAGTTGCCTTCGAAGCTTCGTCGATTATGCAAAGGTCGTATTCGACGTCCTTAGCCTCCTCAATCGTCGCCAGCCCGACGCAAGTGGCGGCCACTACGGCGGACCGTTCAATTAGCGGACGGACAAAGTCCCTAGCAACCCCAAAACGATCCACCCACTCACTTTGGAGGCTCAGAAGTCGCGCCCCATCTTGCTCTTTTTCAGTTTCACCCAGAAGGGCCTCAGCCCACAGTCCCTGTTCAGTGACAGAGAGATCAAGAAGTTCGGCAGCGTCTGGCCGTACAGTTTTAATTTGGTTTTGAAGACTGTTAAGGTGTTTCTCATCCGAATCCAATTGGTCTCGGAGTTCCTGAAGTTCTTTTGAAACACTTTCATACTCAATGTCGAATTGCTGCTTTGGCATGTTGGTCTTCTGTTTATTGAGCGCCTTTCTTCTGCCATCTTCTTCCTCTATTCGCTCGCGAGATCTCTCGATCCGCTCCCGGACCGCTACTAACTGGCGAATGAAGGTCCCGATTCGGATGTCCTTTGGATCAAGATGCTGCTCACTGGCCCACTTCTCCAATCCGGCCGTTGATCGTTCGATGACTTCTTTACGCCAAGCCCGCATCTGGTGGGTGAGCAAAAACGGCATTGAGCATTCCGATACAGCGCTTGATTGTTCTCTCGCGATACGGACAATAGGGATATCGGCACCGTGCTCTGACAATCTTTCTAAGGCATTGTCGATGGCTATGTGGGTTTGTGAGGCAAGCAGGATTCTTGCTTTGGGGTTTCGTTGGAGCGTTTCAGCTATTAGACCAACAATGAACTGTGTCTTGCCGGTGCCGGGAGGTCCCTCGACAAGAAGAACGTCCGAGGAGGTTAAGGCCGCAATTACAGCGCTACATTTTGGATCATCAAGCATTCTCCGAACTTTTGAACTAAGTTCGATCGTGCCCTCTGGGGTAGTCGCACGGGCCGGATCCAAAACAAGTCCTTTTAGCAAACTATTTGTGCATGTACCGGCTCGTATCTGATCAATAGCTTCTCTCTGACGTTCGACCGCCACCTGCAGAGCGTATTGGTCC
>DAOVOU010000238.1 GCA_030629475.1 Desulfobacterales bacterium
ATGCAGGCTCTTTTTCAGATCGATATGACCCAGGATCACTCAAGGGAAGCTGTTGAGTCGTTTTGCAAACACTTCAGAGTCCCGAAAAATGCAAAGCCTTTTTTTCTTCGACTGGTCGAAGGCGTAAAGGAATTCCAACACGAGATCGACCCTTTAATCAAAAGCTTTTCAGAAAACTGGAAAATTAGCCGTATGTCCAGGGCAGATCGCAACATTATGAGAGTCGCTGTCTATGAACTCCTTTACTGCGACGATATCCCACCAAAAGTTTCCATCAACGAAGCAATAGATATCGGAAAGAAATTCGGTACTGAGGATTCTGGCGCCTTTATCAATGGCATTCTGGACAGTATCCGTATCTCCCTGGAGAAGGAAAACCGGCTCCAGTCAAAAATCCCCCGACCAGGTCTGAAGTAAGTGCCTAAAATGCCTAAAGTGAGCTAAAGTGCCTAAAGTTGAAAAAGTGAAACTTCAATTCTGTTACCAATCAGACCCGCCTGCCATTGCAAGGCACGTATGCTCTCGCCAAATATTCCGGGGAACCACTTCTTTTCAAGGGGAATGATTTTGCCGAGACCGACCTCCCATGTGTTTCCCTTCAAGGTTGATTTTATGCCGCCATTATACTAATAGCTTAAATTCTAAGTCTGTTCAGACCTCGTTAAGTGGCCTAAACGATTCAACTATTTGACGATCTCTGCTGTTAGGGAAAGGAGGACTTTGCATGACCATTGAGGATATCATACAGCAGCATCACAACCCCGACAAAGATCTGCAGTCAAATAAGGATTTGCCCCCCTCTGACAATGTCAACGCCTATCTTAACTTTTTGACCATTGATGATATCATCTATCGCCTCGCATGGAATGGCGGTATGAAAGATATAACCGCCGTTGAGTATCACACCAAGTACAAGCAGGTTTTTGGTCGCAAGGCCTTTGGTGGCAAGACTGTACTTGTACGGGCGGGAATTGACGTTCCGGTTGACAGGAACGGCTGCATCGCGGGCGTTGAAAGAATTCGAAGCGCTATCTTTACCTTAGAAGAACTCTCGGGTTACGGGGCGCGCGTGGTCGTCATCGGTCATCAGGGGCGTCCAGGCAAACATGATTTTATTGAGCTCGATCAACATGCCAGGACGATCAGGAAATTGATCAACCGCCCCTGGCAGCCCAAAAAAGCGGTCAAGTATTTAGGAAACCTAACGCAAAAAAAAGTCGTCACCAATAAGATTCTTTCATTAAAGGATGGCGAAATCCTGGTTTTGAACAATATACGTTTCATGGTGGATGAGGTCTTTATTCTGGACAAGCCAGGACTCAGGCCTCACGAGGTTAACAGCGGGTGCCGGTTTGTTTCCATCTTAGAACCCCTGATCGATTTTTATGTAAACGATGCCTTTAACACCTCCCACCGCAAGCATGCTTCGATGATCGGGTTTACAAACGTCATAAACCTGGTGGGGCGTCAGACCGAGGTAGAAATGATGGAAAACAAGCAGGTCATTCATATTATCGAATACCCCTTCATCCCGATTTTTGGTGGTGTGAAGGTGGGCGATTATATGGGTCTCATCAAAAACTCGGTCCTTTCTGACAAAGTCCCCTACGTCTTGCTGGCAGGAACCCCGGGAATCGTTGCTCTCCTAAGCAAGGAGACGAGGTTGGATGAGCGGTACAACTTCGGACAGGCTACAGAGAAATTTCTGGAAAAAAACGTCACCAAGGGCCTTGTCAAGTTTTTTCAAGACCTTTACAGTCGGCCTGCAGGCCGAAAAAAACTTGTTGCGCCGGTTGATTTTCTCGTCCGGTATGACTCGAATATCCTCAATATGACCCCTGAAGAAATCCATAACCATCCTAAAAAGGATGAATTCAATCTGTGGAGCATTGGAGAAAAGACCACCAAACGGTTTGTGTCGCGCCTCTTGAAGGCCAAGACCATATATAAGAAGGGTCCTGTCGGAAAGGCTGAAGAGCCCGGGTTTGAAGGGCCGGAACGCTCCATCTTGAAGGCAATCATGCAGGCACAAGAAAACGGCGCCTACACCATAACCTCTGGTGGCGATAGCACCGAGATCGCAAAAAAACTCGGATTTGATGAAGAATCCCTGTTTTCACGTTTAAGCGACGCGGGCGGATCCTTTGTTCACGTCTTGGAAGGAAACCGGATTGCCTGGCCCATGCTTCAATTAAACACCCACTGGAATCTGTTTTACGGAAAGAACCTCAGATATGGTCTCCCCTTCAATTATAATCTCAAATCGCGCTATCGCCTGGAGCTGACCATTCCACAGAATGGTCTCCCAGAGCCTCTTCGTTATGACTCGCGATAGGATCACCTTAGCTCTCTTGGTTCTTGCAGGCACAGGACTCCTCGGTCTGGTTGTATTCCTGAACTGGACTCCCCTGTGGGAAAAAATCGTAACATGGTATGCCCTTGTTAGAGACCGGGAACAGGTCGAGACATTCCTGAGGGTCTGGGGGCCTATTGGCGCGCCCATAGCCTTTGTTGGGGCTCAGGTCTTACAGGTTGTGTTTGCCCCTATTCCCGGAGAAGCCAGTGGATTTGCGGGCGGCTATCTCTTTGGAACCTTACCGGGGTTTGTCTATTCCACCATTGGCCTGACAGCAGGCTCGGCAATCAATTTTGCACTGGGCCGTGTACTGGGGAGACGCTATGTAGCAAAATGGATCCCGGACAATCACCTCCGCAAGTTTGACGCTCTGGCGAAACGTCAGGGGGCCATTTTGTTCTTCGCACTCTTTGTTCTTCCAGGATTTCCCAAGGACTACCTCTGCATATTCCTTGGCTTGACCAGTCTCTCCGCAAAGGTCTTCATACTCATGGCTGGCATTGGTCGGATGCCAGGTACCCTCATGTTAAGCCTCCAGGGTGCCCAGGTCTTTCAGAAAGACCACGACACTTTAGCCTTACTGATTGCTATCACTCTTGCTTTTGTGATTCCTGCTTACATATGGCGTGAGCGCATCTATGAGTGGATAGAACGTCTAAACCGCGTCAATAGCCGAATCATCAGGCGATAGGACTTGAGTTTGTTGGGTTCGTTGGGTTTGTTGAGTTTGTTGGGATTGACTTCACGGCACGATTTCAGTATAGAATAGAGTAACGCGACTGAACACCTGCAATCGTTGAGGAGGGGAGCTGTGAGTTACTGGAACTATCGTGAAGAGTTGAGCCGCCAGGACAGACTGCGACGTTCAATCTATGAAGCCCTGAGGGACGAACTGGACGAATACCTTATAGAGTATGGGTTGGTGGAATCTTATCATAACTTTGTGGAGAAAAACCTTGAATATCCCTTTGTGGAGAAACGGGAGCTAAAGCCAAGAGCACGCATTCCTGATGTGGAGTACGAACGTCACAACCGATTCCTTGTAATCTTTGTGGAGGATTTCGTTCCCAGTGACCACAAGAAATACATACGATTCTTTGACGATAACAAGGTGACCAAAGAGAACCTGATGCGCTCTGGAGCAGTCCAGTTTTCAAAAAAATATTTCAAGAACATAAAGCTCTTTGAATCCTCCCATTTCTCAGACTTTCTTAAAGGCTTGCTCCCGGTTGACTACGCCCTTCTTATTCAGCGGGATCACACTATCAAGGCTAGAAATCGATACGGCCTCTCTCACTTTCATGTTCGAATCGACTGGCCCATCGCTGATGCAGCCGAGGACATGGCCCGCGATCTGCGGTACATATCTAAGGATCTGTATGAAAAGGGAGATAATTATGCTGAGGAGGTCCAGAAAAAGTTTTTTGAATACTATGGACTTCCTTTAACATCAGGGGGCCGCCGGACAGCGGCAATGGTGGCAACCCAATACCTAAAACGGGTTTCCTGTATATCTACAGTGTACGTGGGGAGCAGTGAATCAAGGGCTATTTACCGTATTTCGGAAAGGGGTGTTTCAAAATACATATTAATGAAACTGACAGACACCGACATACAAAATATTGCCGAGACGCACAACCTCAAGGTTGATACCGTCAAAAAAAATTACCTCGTCGCAGAAGAAGACGGCGCCGGCATTGCGATCTTCCAGGCCACCTATGAGCGTACCAGCCATGCCAGATTCCCAGAGGACGGCAAGTTGAGAGAATTGAACTCTGAGTATTTCTGGATGACTGTCGTCAACCAGAGCATTATACCCAAGCCAGGCGTATGGGATATATCCCCACTGCCGTACAGCATCATTTACACGTAGTGCCCCGTCTCATAAATTCCGTATTCCAAATTGGCAAAATGAAATGTTGTCAACTTGGTTATATTTAATCCACTTATCAGAGACGGGGAAATCCGAAATTCGAATATCGAAACTCGAAACAAATTCCAATGACCAAAATCTTAAAATTCCAAAACACTAATGACTTTAGTGTCTTAATATC
>DAOVOU010000339.1 GCA_030629475.1 Desulfobacterales bacterium
CAATAAAAAAGCACAATGGCCTTAAAAGTCCAGCTGAAAGAGTCAATAAATTTTGCTACCATGAAAACTGGCTAAAAAACCTCCTGATATCAGCTTCGTTGGGAGGATTTAGATCTCCTCCCCAAAATCCGATATAATGAGCGTATTTCTCATGCCCAAGCTCACACCGATTGCAACCTCTCCAGTCGACCTTGCGTTTCACATACTCATGCACAAGGCTCAGGACCTGGGGAAAAAGCTGATGACGGGATTGAAGACGCAACTTGGGGTTACTTTTGGGGTCAGGAGATGTCTTATCGTCTCCTACTAATGCCCAGACCACCTGTCGCGCTATCTCGAAGACAATCGTCTGGGGATGGATACTGTGATAATATTCATCCCTGTTCTGTTCAGCAAACTCCCCCGGGCCAAGGGCACTTGGCGGGCCTACCTGGTAACCCACTGTGGGCTTTACAAAAACAGCCGTAGGCTCGGTATTCGGCTCAAGAATCAGCGGTTCCATTTTCCAGATATCTGCCTTAATCAGATTCTTTCGCAAGGCAAAAGCAAAGCCCTCCACGACCGGGAACCGAATCTCATAATCAGCTCGCTCTTCCAGATGACGAACGTGATTCTTTGGCTTATCTTCCGGGGCTTTCTTCTTTGTCGGCCTGCCCTTGAAAGGGATAATGGAAAAGGGAATTCCGTAAACGTCTACATATTCTTCTGTCAGCAGCCCCGTTTCAGGATCGGGGGTATAGTCCATTCGTCTCAGTCCCCGCCCAACCACTTGCTCGCATAATAGTTGGCTGGTGAACGCCCTCACCCCCCAGGGCATGTGTGACATTGTTCGCATCCCAACCTTCATTGAGCATTGCCACCGAAACAACGCACCGGATATGCTCCCCCGGCTCCCCCGGTTTGCCAACCGTGGAGACAATCTTTCTCAACTCCTCTGCCACGGCCTGCTTGTTTACATTCGGGTCCTCACTCTCTGCCGCAGCTAACAGCTTTGTATCTATCCTGAGCGTATATCGCCTTTCATGGCTATTGGAAAAGTATTCCGGGAAAATCCGTCCTGTTCCATAAACCGTTTTTGTCTTTTTTTTCCTCTTTCGACTGCGGGGCACCTGGCTTTGATCTCCCTCATCAATATCCGAATCGTCCACTATCTCAACAGTCTCTTCTCCTGAGATGTTGCGGTAAAGCACCTCGGCAATATCGGTATTATCGCAGACAATAATGAGCACTGGTGGGACTTTATCCTTTTCGTCTGACGCCTCCTGGATGTAATGAAATCGCTCCACCCACTGGCTTGCCAACGTATTCAGGGCCGGCTCAACTTCCCTGTAAACCACTTCCGGTTTTGGCCTCCCCTGTCTTCCTGGCAGGCGCTCGCCCGGCTCAAGCGATTCTGTAATGTGCTGCCACAGTTTGAAATACTTGGGCTCAGGTTTTCCGGTGGTATCACTTACAGGGAGTCTCGGGATCTTAACGATACCACTCTCGATGGCGTCCACCAGGCCAAAGTCACTTACGAGCCACGGGAAAGGCGATCCCTCAATGTATCCACTACCTGCAATGTAGAAAGGAGTGGCTGATAGATCTATGCAGAAACGAATTCCACATCCCAGATTGATTTTATCAAGCCCGGAGACCCACACCGTGGCAATTTCCCGGTCGGATTTTACTGCATTTGCTTCATCTCCAGTCAATTTCTCTACAAGGGGGGCCGGGCGATAGGCATGGTGCCCTTCGTCGTTAAGAACCATCAATGGCGCGCGGTCGCGTAACTCTCCCAGAACACGCCTTGCAAATGAGTTCGGGTCCTCAGCCCCCTTATCAACCACCTGGTAGCTTTTGCCACCTTCCACGTGTTCCGATTCAGGAGCGAACTGATGCCAGTTGGTCACAAGCACCTTACCGCTTTGCATCAACGGCCGCATGGTCGTAGGCACCAGGTCGAATTCTGCATAGTAGTTATCCTTGTTATCAGGGCGTAGGACCTGAAGCCTTTCTTTGATGGTGAGATTCGGGCAAACCACCAGTACGGCAGAGGGGAAACGTTCGTCGCTGTGGACCTTTCCCCGGTTGCAAAAGGCCCATGCAATCAGCATTGCCATGACAACTGTCTTACCGGCTCCCGTGGCCATCTTGCAGCCGAACCGTGTCAGGGGCATAAGACCCGCATCGCTGGGTACATCCACTAACTTTTCCAGATCTTCGTCCTTAAATGCTGGTGTAAAACGGAGACGTTTTCCTCCCATGCGAATCTCGGCCAAATAAATCATGGTCTCAACGGCCTCCATCTGACAGAAAAAGAGCCGGCGCCAGCGGTCTTCCCGTGCCCAGAAGCGCAGCAATTCCTTGGTGACTGTTGTAGCACCTTCGTATTTGAGCTTCCTCCAGTGGGCCACATCCTTACGCAGGGCGTTGACTAAGGGCAGGTCATCACGCTGTTCCTCAGCAATGAAAGAGAACTGCTGCTGTTCAGTACCTACTTTCTTGGTCTTATACCAGTAGCTGGCCGGGCGACGCCCCCCAAACTTCTCAGCCTCACCTGTTACAGTATCATACACCCAGTGCTGAGCCGGTTCGTCATAGGGGTTGCATATGATAGGATTTTCAACCGGTTGAATTGGGATTTCTCTGGAGTCGGCCTTAGTCACTGTAGGACCCTCCTTCGAGGGTATGGACCCGCATTACTTCGTTACCGCGAGGGTCAATCACTTTTACGGCTACCTTTTTGTTTTTGCCTGCCGGGAATGGAAGGGATGTTGTTCC
>DAOVOU010000232.1 GCA_030629475.1 Desulfobacterales bacterium
GTAAGGTACTGCGAAGTCCCACTTGACTAAAGCTTAGCCAGCAGGTCAACAGTGACGCCCGAGGGTAAGCTCCGAGAGGAGAGTCCTAAGCCGGGCGGAGCAAGGATGTAGGCTGTGTGATTGAGCCCCGAAATACCTGCCCGCCATTGCCGGAGATGCTAGCATTTGACCTGCCCGCTGTACTTGGCGCTGGCAGGCGGGTGTATAGTTGTGGTCGTTAGGATAATTCCTGCAACGCAGGAGAAAGCCGACGCTCTGCATGCCGCGGAAGGCAGCAGACCTGCATGCGATATGGCGAGTGTTCAGGTCACCACCCCTGCCCGCCATCGCTCTCGCCGTCCGCCACCTGCCCGCTCGTGCCCTGTCCGCCTCGCTCCGCTTGGCAGGAGGACGGGCCTCGCAGTGGCAGGCGGGTCGGCTTTGCTTCAGGCGAATGCCGGGCGGGCTCAGGCGAGGCAGGCGGGGGAGTCTGAGACCAGGGCATGTGCTCAAAGGGGTAGCTCGAAGACCCTTCGACAATCTCAGGGCAGGCTTGGGAGATCCAAATGTTTCCTTGTGTAAGAAGAAGGTATTAGGAGATCCGGCGTATGCAAAATCCTGGCATTGATGTGGAGAGTCTCGCCCATCAATGAGTCTGTCACTCAGTTTGCTGAGTGACAGAAACACAAACGAGAAGATGGACGATACAAGGTATCGGGGGCGGATAGCGAAGAGCGAACAAACCCGAGATGAGCATTTGGAAGTCTTAGCGGATCATAGTACCGATGGACAGTGCTGTATGACTGGCCGGGAAGGTGGGGAAGTGAGGCCCAAGCGACCCACTGCAGGGAAGGTGAAGCCGGGCATAACGTTTCTCTGGTAGGAACTATGGGAGATACTCAGATGTCACAAACCATATCAACAGTAAACCAGGGAATTGCGAAACAGGGAGCTTGCGATTCCAGGCAGGATCTCGATGTTCAGGCAGGGGGTGGCCCACCGCTGTTAGTGAATGAGTCGTCCCTTGTCAGGATCAGAATGCTGGCAGAGAGTGATCCAGATTTAATATTCATATCCTTGGCTCATAGGATAGATCTGTATTTACTGAAGAAATCCTTCAGGAAGGTACGTAAGAGCAAATCCTCCGGAGTAGACAAGATTACGGCGAAACAGTACGCCAAGAATCTTGATGAAAACCTCTATAATTTATATCAACGGCTGCGGAGAGGTCAGTACGTTGCTACACCGGTGAAGCGGATGTGGATAGACAAGGACGGCGGGAAAAAGAGGCCAATAGGTATACCCTGTCTTGAGGACAAAATTGTTCAAAGGGCAGTAGCTACCATCCTCAATACTATATATGAGGTGGATTTCTATGATTTTTCCCATGCATTTAGGAAGGGTCACAGCCAGCACAAGGCACTTCACGAACTTCGGGAGAGGTGTCGCAAACTGAACATTGGCTGGATCGTGAGTGCGGATATTACAGGACTGTTTGATAACATTGATCATGGTCATCTTCGCGATCTTATCAAGCGAAGGGTCAACGATGGAGGGATACTGCGTTTGATCGGTAAATGGTTGAACGCCGGTGTTATGGAGGAAGGGATTCTTTCCTATCCAGGGAAAGGAACCCCCCAAGGCGGGGTGATTTCACCCGTGCTTTCAAATGTATTTCTTCATTATGTGCTTGATGACTGGTATGTGAAAGAGGTCAAACCCCGGATGAAGGGCAAGTGCTTCATGATTCGGTATGCTGATGATTTTATTATCGGTTGCGAGCTGGAGGCGGACGCCCGACGTATAATGGATGTGTTACCCAAGAGGTTCAATCGGTATGGGTTGTCACTACATCCTGAAAAGACGGTGCTGATCCCATTCAGAAAACCGAACTTCCGAAAGGGGGGCGGCAAAGGGAAGGGCACATTTGATTTTCTTGGGTTTACCTTTTTCTGGTCAAAAGGACGCTGTGGTTATTGGGTAATCAAGAAGAAGACGGCAGGGAAACGCCTGAGGCGATTTCTGAAAATGACGTGGCAGTGGTGCAGGGGAAATCGGCATGAACCGATAAATGAGCAGTATGAAACGCTCTGCAGCAAGCTACGTGGGTATTACCAGTACTTCGGTGTTCGGTGCAACTACAAGGCTATTGAGTCAGTTTACGAACATGCGAGAGAGTCCTGGAGGTATTGGTTAAGCCGCAGGAGTCATAAAGGCAAGGTGTTGTTTGAGGACTTGCAAAGGATATACCCTCTGCCATTACCCAGGATAGTCCATAATATCTGAGGTCCCAGCAGGGCAGCAAAGTTATGCGCCAAACGGGGTGTCGCCTGTTTGGTTTCTGAGTAATCAGAACCGAGGAACCGTATGAGGGAAATCTTCACGTACGGGTCTGTGGGGGGTGCGCCGGGTAACCGGTGCATCTACCCGGAAGGCGGACGGGCTAAAGCCGTAGCCCTTTGGACATGCATCTGTATGCGTTATTTGGTCTCTGTTTAGACCTTCCGTGGCTCCCGCCGCCCGCCGCTCAACTCTTCGTTATATTTCTATTAGGAGGAATAAAGTGCATGTCCCAAATTGGGTGAAAAAGAAGATACCATATACAGAAGAAATCGAGTGTACTGCATTAGGAAGGTGTAAAATAACCTTCGAAGGCAAATCGGTTAATCATAACAATGCTGCTTTAGTTGGAACTACGTTGGGTCTTCATTTTTTGACGCGAGGTCTTCTTCTTGGTGGATTTTCCTATGTCGGTAGTTGGGAGAAGTTTGCCGACAAAGCTCATTTATATGCAAGTGGAGGTTTTCTGGGGACTAATCTAATTATAGAGATTGACAATAATAAGTTGGTGCTGCGTACATCAAAAAATGAATCTAATAATTTTCTGTCCTATATCGCCTCAAAGCGATCAGAAAAGGACCGGTTATCAAAACATGGTCATTTTTCGTCATCAGTAGATATAGTACAAAGCATAAAGGATCTCAAAGAATTATATGAACAAGGTATTATTTCAGAGCTTGAGTTCAATCGTAAGAAATCTGAACTTATGAAACGCCTATAGTTTCATAGGAAAACATAACAAGCTATTTCAGCGGATCGCAAAAAGCCGCGACCGCTGAATAGCGGCGTTATGCGTGAAGAATAGAAGGAAAGTTCTATGCAGAAGGCTCGTTATTTTGGCATACACAACGAGTTTATGAAGACCTGAGGATCTGACATGAAAACAACAGATGATTTTTTCGACGTCATCGACAAATACATGGGGCATATTCAATTCTTTTACAAGAAATTTGAGGACAAGAACCCAATAATGGAGGTATCACTACCGTCGCGCAAGATTTATGCTTATCCCTACACGGAGTATCTGAAACTCTTAAGTCAAAGATCTCAAAGAATGTTGAAGAAAGAATACAATGAAGCCATCAGGAATAAGGAAATGGTTGTATTTGTGAGGGATAATGAGGAAGAGGTGTTGAAATCTTGTTCTTTTCCAATTGAAGAGATCGATTATGTGGAACATGAAATAGGAAATTTTCAATAAAACCAAAGACATAACAAGACGCTGCACCGGACTGCCTTTTCTTTGCTGCTTTCTTTTTTGCTCCTGGTTACCGATTTCTGTCCTCTTGCGTGAGCGGTGTGGTATATCCGGCAGTCCGTGAGCTTTTCGTTAAGGATAGGGATTTTGACGGACCATGACAACAGAATGGATTCCAAAGAAGCAAATTGAGCTTGTCCTGAAAAGAGAGTTCATCGCCCCGCTTATCGACTCTATCCGTCAGGATCCTGTAACCTCGCTAAAACTGTCCAACGCCTTTGTTCTTCTGAGCGTTTCCGAGCAACTAATCGTCGAATTCGACAAAAAACTAGTTGAGGCTGGCAAGAATGTTGAAGCTGAGAGAGAGAAAACTCTTTTCCTGGGTTACCTGGGAAAGGTCTACCAGAGTGCACTGCTTCTTATCGGAGCAACAGATTATCTTGGGGCCATGATTCTCCTCAGAAGTGCTTTTGAACTTCTGATTGGGGTAGCAACAACAGAACACGGTAGTATGCGCGCTAGGATTTTTTCGATCAGTTCCTTGGATAGCTACGAGAAAGACAATTTGCAGAAACTGTGGAACGAACTAAGTGCGTGGGCGCATCCGTACGGGAAATGGGTAAAAAACATATGTCCCAAGTTCTACGGAACCGGGCGACACCATCACCCGGTGACGTTCAGCCAATGCTTAGACTACTCAGACCAGATTCTCGATCTCATGCTAACAATCACCCTCGACCATTTCAACCTGAGTCCCGGAAACTACACTGATAAGTACAGGGAAATTACTGAGACCGGAAAAATTCTGGAGATTTCGAAACTCGAGATGTTTGAAAGACGTTTGACTAGGAGTCCTTAACAAGGCAATACAGCCGACTCGTTACACTCGCGGCTGATTTTTGTGTTATGCTTCTAAAAAATCGCATGGAGGTTATGGGTTAATGGCAATACCTGATTTTCAAAAAATTATGCTTCCTTTATTAAAGTTTTTAGAGGACAAACAAGAGCATTCAATTA
>DAOVOU010000244.1 GCA_030629475.1 Desulfobacterales bacterium
ATGATGGAATATTGGAATGATGTAAAAGAAAAAAAGACCAACCTGCCCGCCATTGCCAGAGATGCTATCATGTAAGCTGCGTGCCGTACGTGGCGATGGCAGGCGGGAATCCTCTTAAACCCAATATTCCAGTATTCCCTGGCCCAGACCGGGTTTTTACATGGCACCGCTTATTATTGTCATGTCGCGCCAGGGCGGGCCAACATTCCATTATTCCAATTGTGAGCGAAGCGAACTAAGTTCATGAAGACGCGATCGATTACAATAAAGCTTTTCGGTTTCTTGTTTATCCTGTGCTGCCTGGCCTCAGGAGCTGTGGCAGGTTACGCCGAACTGGCAGATCGCATTGTGGCCATAGTCAACGATGATGTCATCACCCTTTCAGAACTAGATGAAGCCCTTGAACCTTATGTCCGGCAAATCCGTGAGGCACACTATCCCCCGGGGGCGGGGCGTGAGATGTTGTTCAAGCTTCGTCAGGACATCTTGAACAAGATGATCGATGAAAAGCTGACCTATCAGGAGACCGAAAGATTGCATGTCTCGGTTGATGACAGGGATGTGGATCAGCACATAGAACAGATAAAGAGTGAACACTTCCTAACAGAAGAAGAACTCAGGAAATCCCTTGCGGCCGAAGGCTATACCCTCGAAGAATATCGCGAGCGGATCAAGGAGCAGATGCTTCAGATCAAGCTTATCAATATCGAGGTCAAATCTAAGATTGCAGTCACTGAAAAAGACATTAGAGACTATTATGAAGAGCACAGGAAAGACTATCAGGGAACACAGAGATACCACCTCCGCACGATCCTGATAAGGGTACCGCCCTCGGCTGGTGCTGATCAAAAAAAGGCAGCATTTGAGGAGATTGAATCAATTGTGAAAGACTTCAAGTCCGGGGCAGCTTTTCATGAACTCGCCAAGCAGTATTCACAGGACGGCACTGCCGTGGCAGGAGGAGACCTTGGTCTGTTTACCCTGGATGAGCTTTCGGCCGAATTTCAGGAAACGGTCCGCTCGATGGCGGAAGGTCAAATCAGCCCAGTTTTACAAACACCAAAGGGGTATCAAATTCTTATGCTTCAAGAGATAAAGAAGATACCAGGGAAAACCTTGAAGGAGGCCAGAATAGAAATCCATGAAAGGCTTTACCGGGACCTGGTAGAAGAAAAATACAAAGTCTGGCTAAAAGCACTCAGGGATAGATCCTATGTGAAAATCATTCAGTAAGCCCTTATTGGGTTTATTGGGTTTATTGAGTTTATTGAGTTTATTGGGTTGAACTAAACACAATAAACACAACAAACACACTCACAATGCGGTTTTGGTTAAATCCGGACTCTTTTCAAGGCGGGAGCCGCAAATCCGCAATCCGCATTCCGCATTCCGAAATCGTATGTCATGGCAACAGTTACGATCAATACCATAGAAAAGCACGACAGCCAGAGTGTCACCATATGCGGGTGGCTAACACACAAACGCTCCAGTGGTCGTATACATTTTCTGGTGCTCAGGGATGGCACAGGCACTATACAGGCCACCCTGATTAAGGGTGAGACGAGCGAGCAGGCCTTAGACCTGTACCTTGAACTGACCCAGGAATCTTCGATAGCTGTCACCGGAACGGTTCACAGGGACAAGCGAGCTCCGGGAGGCTACGAGATCCTGGTATCGGGTATTGAAGTGCTTCAGATTGCCGAAACCTATCCTATTGCGCCAAAAGAGCACGGTGTAGGGTTCTTGATGGATCACCGTCACCTGTGGCTTCGGTCTTCTCGGCAGCAAGCTATCTTGCGTGTTCGCCACGCCGTGGTCAATGCAGCACGCAAGTTTTTCGACGATCAGGGGTTCACGCTGCTCGATGCCCCGATCCTTACGCCCTCATCCTGCGAGGGTACCACGACGCTTTTTGAAACAGATTACTTTGGAGACAGGAAGGCATTTTTGTCTCAGAGCGGGCAGCTTTACATGGAGGCCGGCGCTATGGCCTTTGGCAAGGTTTATTGCTATGGTCCTACATTTCGGGCTGAAAAGTCAAAAACCCGGCGTCATCTTACTGAGTTCTGGATGATAGAACCTGAAATTGCATTTGCGGATCTTGAGACCATTATGAAGCTGGCCGAGGCATTGATTGTGGCTATTGTGGAAGAGGTCCTCGAAACCCGTCAGCAAGAGCTTGAGCTGATAGGGCGGGATATCACAAGGCTTGAGAAGATTCAGCTTCCCTTCTATGTCATCAGTTATGATGAAGCCGTGCAGATCTTGAAGGATGCTGGGGAATCCCTCCCGTGGGGGGAGGATCTTGGAGGCAGCCATGAGACCATTGTCTCAAATCATTTTGACAAACCTGTGCTGGTTCACAGGTACCCGGCACAGACCAAGGCATTTTATATGAAAAACGATCCTTACCGCCCAGAAGTCGCGCTCTGCGTGGATATGCTTGCCCCCGAGGGCTACGGAGAGATCATCGGGGGTGGCCAGCGCGAGGACGATCCGGATATCTTGAAGGAGAAAATCGATAAGGCCGATCTCCCGGCTGAAAACTTCGATTGGTATTTGGACCTGCGACGTTACGGAAGTGTCCCGCACGCTGGTTTTGGCCTGGGCATCGAGCGAACCGTGGCATGGATCTGCGGCTTTGAGCATGTCAGGGAGTCCATCCCCTTTCCGAGGCTTATGGACAGGTTGTATCCATAAAGGGATTTAGGGATTGAGGAATTGAGGAACCTGGTTATGCAGAAAGCCCAAGTGATAAAAAAATTCGTGAGTTGTGACCGTATCTGTCAAAGCCCAGTGTTATGATGGTCTCAATAAAACCAAAGGAGTCCCATCATGACCGAGTTCACCCTCACGGAAGATTTCCCAAAAAGTGAAATTGAGTTTGATCAGCGCTTTTTAAATGAATCAGCCTGTTTCGATTATCTGTTTAAAATGAAATGGCCAACCGGTTTCAGTTGTACCCAATGTGGCCATCAGGCCTACTGGGTAAGCTCAAAGAACATTTTCATCTGCACGCGCTGTGAACATCAGCACTCACTGACAGCCGGTACGATCATGGATAGCTCCAAAAAACCGATCATGTATTGGTTCAAGGCCATGTGGTGGTTTACCAGCCGTAAATCAGGGATCAATGCCATCAACCTCAAAGATCTTTTAGGATTCGGCAGCTATAATACGGCCTGGTATTGGCTTCAAAAGCTAAGGCGCTGCACAATCCGTAAAGATCGAAAAAAACTCTCCGGTAACGTTGAAGTCGATGAATTTTTCATCGGTGGTCAAAAGCCCGGAAAACGCGGCCGGGGCTCAAATGGTAAAACTGCCGTGGCCGCCGCAGTAGAGAAAAAAGGTCAAAAAATCGGACGCATTCGTCTGAAAGTCATACCGGATTGTTCTGCTAATAGTTTACTACCGTTCATCAGCGCGAATATCGAACCCGGCAGCGATGTTACCACGGATGGCTGTAAGGGCTATGAGCCGCTTGATGAAAACACTTATCGCCATCATAAAGTATTTCAGAATAAGGCGGACGATAAAGACAGCGTGCTGCCCGGAGTCCATTTGGTCGCCTCTTTGGTAAAGTGTGTGATCCTCGGCACCCACCAGGGATGCTTTGACCCCGGCTATCTTCAAAACTACTTGGATGAATATGTTTTCAGATTCAATCGTAGAACTTCCAATTTCATCGGCAAGAAGTTCATGCGCATTGTACAACAGGCCATCAGTTCGACTAAAATCACATGGCGTCAAATCAAAGTAAATACTACCCTGACGCCTTCTCAAGAAAGTTCACTTGGGCTTTCTGCATAACCAGGTTCTTTAATAAACAATAATATGGAGGATGAATTATGAAAAGGAGAGAACTCATGAATGTTACGAAAAGTATTTACATCGCTGTATTCACGTTGATGAGCCTGTTGCTTGCTTTTTCAGCATTCGCAAAAGAAGCTACAAAGGCGAAATACTCCGCCGATGTACCGGAATTCCTGCTCACCCCGGACAAGGTGAAGACCGAATTCCTCGGTGACCTCGAATTTTTCGATGGTATGCCCAGCGAATCTACTGTCAAGAAAACTTATGACTTTCTGGACTTGTCGCGCGGAGTAGAGACGTTTCTTAACGGCATTCCGGCAGCGTCCCTGTATGCTATGCTGGAGGGGCTTAAAGACGCTGGCTTAGAACCGGGTGACGTGGGGCTTTTCGAGGGGTTGATGGACGCACGTACCCTGTTTTTAACTGCACAATCAACGACACCATATATCTTTGGAGAGATCGATTTGAAGAATGGTCCGGTGGTAGTTGATATCCAGGTACCTGTCCTGGGCATGGTTGACGACGCCTTTTTTCGTTTCGTTAGCGATATTGGATTGACTGGACCGGA
>DAOVOU010000295.1 GCA_030629475.1 Desulfobacterales bacterium
CTTGGCACCCACAATTCCGAGCTCCACATTCCCGTCAAGCGTATCCCTGATAATCCTTTCCGTATCGCCTTGTACGAGGGTCACCACGACCTCGGGGTAGTCTTCCTTGAATCTTCCCAGCAAAGGAGGGAGGATATAACCAGCCGGTATTGTGCTTCCGCCAATGGTCAGACGTCCTTTGATCTTACCGTGAAAGTCGGCCAGGGCATTTTCGGCTTCTTGTTTCAGGGCAATGATTTTTGTCGCATAATCGTAAAGGAGGTTGCCTGCCTTAGTGGGAATGACTTCCCTTCCCAGCCGATCGACGAGTCTACATTCGAAGTGGTTTTCCAGGTCTTTAATATGGCTGCTTACCGTGGGTTGGGAAAGATAGACCGCCTTGGCCGCTCTGGAAAAGCTTTTCAACTCAACCACTCGACAGAATACTTGGAGCCTCCATAGATCCATCTCGGTAACAGGCTTAGGCTGTTTAGCTGGTTATACTGACGTGTACCTTTTTATCATGGAAGAATTCTTTCACAATGGCCCACAGACAAAAACACTTATGCATCACCGTTGAGAAGTCCCAAACTTCTCCTTTAGCTTTTCGCAAACAATGTCAGGGACCATGCCACGGGTTTCTCCTCCGAACCGAGCGGCCTCCTTAATGATCGAGGAACTGATGAAAATCCATCGCAACCCTGTCATAAGGAAAACCGTTTGAACGTTCTTGTTGAGCTTCCGATTCATCAGGGCCATCTGAAATTCGTATTCAAAGTCAGACACTGCTCGAAGGCCCCTCAAAATGGCATCTGCCTGACGCTTGACAACATAATCGACCAAGAGCCCCTCAAAGCTATCCACCTGAACACCCGGCATCTCGTTAAAGCTTTGCTGCAGCATCTCCAGGCGTTCCTCAATGGTAAAAAGTGGGTCCTTGGTCCCGTTTCTGGCTATAGCAACAATGACCTTGTCGAAAAGCCTGAGCCCCCGCCGGACAACATCCAAATGTCCATTGGTTACGGGATCAAAAGATCCAGGATATACAGCTATCTTTCCCATAAAGTCATAACTCGTTTCTTGTGTTTCTTGTGTTTTTTGTGTTCATTGAGTTTGTTGTGTTAAAACCCCATAAACTCAATGAACTCAACAAATCCCACAAACAATTTTTATAACACATGCCTATAGAATGAAACAAGAGTTTTCCCGTAATCCCTCTGGTCACAGAGGATAAAACGTGCCATGTTTTCTGGTAGTACCTCGCGCCTGCTGTGCTCTATAACGATAGAGACCCTATCTGATGTCGATTCGGCACGGTCCAAAAGTTGCATCGTTCGTTCCACAAAGCCCTTATCATAAGGAGGATCGATAAAAACCAGCTCAAAGGCACGGTCGATTGACTTCAAAAAACTCAATCCCCGGAGTATATCCCGTTTTAATATGGTGCTTCGCCCTTCAAGGCAGCAGGCACAAATATTTCGAGCGAGCGCTTTTATGGCCTGGGCGGCCTTGTCAACAAACACGGCCGTTGCAGCTCCCCGGCTGAGGGCCTCTATCCCGAGACTACCGGTACCGGCAAACAAATCAAGCACAACCGCATCTTCCACCCCGCCTGCAAGGATGTTAAAGATTGACTCCCGTAGGTAGTCTGTCGTAGGTCGGATTGCCAGGCCCTTGATGGAATAAAGTTTTTTGCCCTTAAGAGCACCACTGATAATTCTCACGGACGTTTCGGAATTTCTACAACCTGCTGAAATAATAGATGTTTCCCGACGGTATTGTCTCTTGCCTCACGAATGGAATGATGGAATGATGGAATATTGGAATGTTGGGGATAAAAGCGGAAGAATCATTTTCTTTAATTGTTTTCATTCCCCTTAACCCATTATTCCATCATTCCACTATTCCATTATTCCAATTGCGGAGCGGAGCGGAGCTAAGTTCATCGCGAAGCGATTTTATAGACCGAAAGACTTTATCTTCTTGTGGAGGTGGCTCCTCTCAATGCCGATTGAGTCTGCGGTTTGAGAGATGTTGTTTTCGTTTTCGGCAAGTCTCCGCAAGATATACATCTTTTCAAATTGTTTCTTAGCCTCTTTCAAGGAATCGACATGAAAGATCCCCGTCTCGGAACTTATTGTCTCCTTACGCTTATAGGAGGGAGGGATATCGCCTTCGTCGATCACTTCCGATTCGATCATGATGGCCAGTCTTTCCACCAGGTTCTTGAGTTCTCGAACGTTGCCTGGCCAGCGATAGACCTTGAGGTGCTCAATGGCCCGAGGGGTCAGAGTCTTCAAACCGCAGCGCCCCTCTTTAGAAAACTCTTTCAGGAAGGTTTCTACCAGCAATGGAATGTCTTCGGTCCGGTTGCGCAAAGGGGGCACCTTGATGGGGATGACGTTTAGGCGGTAATACAGGTCTTCTCGAAACGTTCCTTTCTCGATTTCGCTTTCCAGGTTCTTGTTGCTTGCCGCTATGACCCGGACATCCACCGTGATGGTGCGAGTACCACCGACCCGTTCAAATTTTTGCTCCTGCAACATTCGAAGGATCTTTGCCTGGGTCTTGAGGCTCATGTCTCCAATCTCATCCAGAAATATCGAACCGCCGTTGGCAACCTCAAATTTGCCTCGCTTTCTGCTGGTGGAGCCGGTGAACGCCCCCTTCTCGTGGCCAAAAAGTTCGCTTTCGATCAACTCATCTGGTATGGCAGCGCAGTTTACATCGATCAAGGGCTTATCTGCACGATGGCTCATTTGGTGAATGGTGCGGGCCACGAGTTCCTTTCCGGTTCCGTTCTCGCCCGTGATCAAGATCCATGCATTGGTGGGTGAGGCAACGGCAATTTGTTTCTTCAAGGCCTGAATCGGGGGGCTGTTTCCGGTAATCGAATGTTTCTCAAGGGTCTTCTTGCGCAGGAAACGGTTTTCCTCTTCCAGTCGCCGGAAATTGAGGGCATTGTTAATCGTTACCACAATCTTTTCAATGGAAAGCGGTTTTTCGATGAAATCGTAAGCCCCCAGTTTCGTGGCCTTAACAGCTGTTTCAATTGTTCCGTGACCTGAGATAATGACCACCTGAAGAAACGGATTGGTCCTCTTGATTTCCTGAAGTGTTTCTATGCCGTCAATGCCTGGCATCCATATATCCAGAAGCACGAGGTCTGGGGATTCCTCCTCTATGATCTTCAGGGCTTCGTATCCATTAAAAGCGGTCAGGACCTCAAACCCTTCGTCAGAAAGGATACCGCTCAGCGACTGCAGTATGCTGACTTCATCATCAACAGCTAATATGGTTGGAAACACTGATCTACTCCTTGAAGGTAGTTTATTGAGTTTATTGAGTTTATTGAGTTTGTTGAGTTTGTTGTGTTAAAACCCAATGAACCCAATGAACCCAATAAACCCAATAAACAGTTTTTACGCCGGCAATTCCACAATAAATTTTGTTCCCCTTGGTTTATTGTCCTGCACCCGGATGAATCCATTATGGTCTTCAATGATGGCGCTGACAATAGAAAGTCCCAATCCCATGCCTGTTTTCTTGGTGGAAAAATAAGGCTCAAAGAGCCGAACCTTATCTTCTGGCGATATACCGATTCCTGTGTCACTCACCTCCAGTCGCACAATTTTAAGAATCGGATCAAAGCTCAATGCCACGCCAATGGTTCCCTTCCCGTTCATAGCTGTAATGGCATTCTCAACCAGGTTGATCATAACACGCTTCATCTGCTGTCGGTCTAAATTGAGCTGTGGAATGTCCGGCTCTGAATCGATCTCAAATAAGATGTCGGTACGTGCTTCCCGGTAAAGGGCCACTGCATCTTCTAC
>DAOVOU010000189.1 GCA_030629475.1 Desulfobacterales bacterium
AAGCCTCGGTTCGTCCTGCATGATGGGCCGCCTTATGCCAACGGGAACATCCATATTGGTACGGCCCTCAACAAGATCTTGAAAGACATAGTCATCCGATCCCGCCAGATGAACGGATTTGACGCGCCCTACGTGCCAGGTTGGGATTGTCACGGTCTTCCCATAGAACACCAGGTTGACCAGGAGCTTGGTGACAAGAAAAAGGTAATGAGCCGGATTGAGGTGCGAAGGCATTGTCGGGCCTATGCTGAGAAATACATCAAAGTCCAGAAAGAAGAGTTCAAAAGACTCGGCGTGCTGGGTGAGTGGGACAATCCTTATCTCACCATGGAAAAAGGTTACGTGGCTACGATCGTAAGAGAGTTTGGCAAATTTGCACTTGATGGAAGCCTCTTCAAGAGTAAAAAGCCTATTTACTGGTGCAGCACGTGCAAGACCGCTCTGGCAGAAGCAGAAGTGGAATACCAGGTGCGCACGTCGCCATCCATCTACGTGAAGTTTCCCTTGCTTTCGGACATAAGCGGCGATTTTCCTCCCCTGAAGGGGAAGAAACTTTACCTGGTCATTTGGACCACAACCCCCTGGACGATTCCAGCCAACCTGGCTGTTGCCTTGCATCCTGCCTTTGAATATGTGGCAGTGGAGATTGGGCACGATGAGGTTTTCATCATGGCTCGAGCTCTTGTGGAAAGCACCATGGAGGCTTTAGAGATCAAGGATTATGAGATATTGGCACAAGTCGATCCTACGAGGCTTGAACACAAGCTTTACCGTCATCCCCTTTACGGACGTCAGTCTCTAATTATCCTGGCCCGGCACGTGACCCTGGACGCAGGAACCGGTTGTGTGCATACTGCCCCGGGTCACGGACGTGAAGATTATGAAGTGGGCCTGGATTACAACCTGGACATCTACTCCCCTGTAGACGATGATGGCCGCTTTGTAGACGATGTGGAATTCTTTGCGGGGATGTTTGTCTTTGATGCCAACAGCAAGGTTATGGCCAAACTTGCAGAACTTGGAACGCTCATTAGCAAAGGGAGCATAGAGCATACCTATCCCCATTGCTGGCGGTGCAAGGAGCCGGTGATTTTTCGGGCCACCGAACAGTGGTTTATCTCCATGGAAAAGGTGGGGCTGAGACAAAAGGCCCTGACGTGTATTGACCAGGTCACCTGGATTCCGGCCTGGGGTCGTGACCGCATCTATGGGATGATTGACAACCGCCCGGACTGGTGTATCTCACGGCAGCGGTCATGGGGCGTGCCTATAGTGGCCTTCTACTGTAAAGGATGCGGTAAATATCTCATCACTCGGGAAATCATTGATCATGTGGCCGGCCTTTTTGAACTCCACGGCGCTGATATCTGGTTTGAAGCGGACAATTCCGTTCTACTGCCTGAAGGAACAACGTGCCCTGAGTGTAAGGGGAAGACATTCGAGAAGGAAGAGGATATCTTGGACGTATGGTTCGATTCTGGCGTGAGCCACACGGCCGTGCTTGAAAGCAGGGATTACCTCGGCTGGCCTGCTGACATGTATTTAGAAGGGAGCGATCAGCACCGGGGATGGTTCCACAGCGCTCTTCTCACCGCAGCAGGCACCCGTGGCAAGGCCCCTTACGAAAGCGTGCTGACCCATGGTTTCGTAGTGGATGGCAAGGGCGAAAAGATGTCCAAATCCAAGGGGAATGTGATTGCGCCAAGTGAAATCATCAACCGATACGGTGGTGAGATCCTGCGACTGTGGGTTGCAGCTTCGGATTATCAGGACGATATACGAATCTCGGAAAAGATCCTCAAACAACTCACGGAGGCCTACCGCCGAATTCGGAATACAAGCCGCTTCATACTTGGGAATCTGGGTGATTTTGATCCTGAAGTAGACGCCATACCTTACGGAAACATGCAGGAAATCGATCGTTTTGCCCTTTACCGTCTTCAGGGGTTGGTCAGGCGAGCCAGAACCGCCTATAAGGCTTTTGAGTTTCACGCGGTTTATCACGACTTGTATAATTATTGTACCCTGGACCTGGGCGCGTTTTACCTGGACGTTCTCAAGGACAGGCTCTATACCTCGCCTGCAAGGTCAACTGTTAGACGTTCAGCTCAGACTGCGCTTAACACTATACTCGATAACCTGGTGCGCCTTATGGCTCCCATTCTGGTCTTTACGGCTGAGGAGATATGGGCTCACACGGACGGCAGTGATGTTAGGCCAGCCAGTGTGCACCTGACTCAATTGCCGGAAGTAAACGAGGACTTTTTGGATAACAAATTGGCCGAAAGGTGGGAATCTATCCTTCTGCTCAGGGGGGAGGTTAGCAAGGCCCTTGAAGAGGCCAGGGCCCAGAAAATCATTGGCCACGCTCTGGATGCAGCAGTGACTCTATCCATACCAGAGGAACTCAGCGCAGTGGTGAAGCCAAATGCCGACGAACTGCGCACAGTCTTCATTGTTTCCAGGGTAAATATTTCGACCGAGGAAGGACTTCCCGCCCGCCTCGCAAGCCCGCCCGCCTCGCCTGAGCGAGAGCGATGGCGGGCAGGCGAGAGCGTTGCGGGCAGGTCTGATGCGTACCAGAGCACCAGGATTCCAGGGCTTGCTATTCGCATCGATCCTGCACCTGGCGAAAAATGCGAGCGCTGCTGGATACATGATCCTTCGGTCGGTATGGACGCGATACACAAGACGATTTGTGCCCGATGTGTGAAAGTGCTACGCAATATTGATGATTGATGATTGATGATTGAATATTGTTTTCAATCGCCAATCTCGTCTGCGTGCTCGTTGCTCGTGAATCGTGTACTCGGTATCTGGTATCCGGCATCTGGCATCTGGCATCAGTCGTCAATATTCAATATTCAATCTCCTCTACATGCTCTATGGTGAACTATTACAGAAAATATATGACCTTTCTACTAATCGGTGTGGCCATTATCCTGGTTGATCAGGTAACCAAGGGGCTTGTCACGCAAAGGTTTTCGCTTCATGAAAACCTGGAGGTCATCCCGGGATTCTTTGACCTGACTTATGTTCGAAATACGGGTGGTGCTTTCGGAGTGCTTGCAGGGGAGGCATCCCGGTTGCGAACCGGATTGTTTCTCGCGATCTCCTTCGTGGCCCTTGGGATCATTTTCTACCTCTATACGAGACTTCCTCCCGGCAAACCATGGCTGGATGCCGGTCTTGCCATAACCTTCGGAGGGGCCCTGGGCAATCTCATCGATCGTCTCCGTTTCGGAGAGGTCGTCGATTTCCTCGATTTTCACATTGGGACCTTACACTGGCCTGCCTTCAACGTAGCTGACAGTGCCATCTCCGTGGGCGTAGGGATATTCTGTTTTTACTTTGTCTTTAAGAAAATATGAGCTGGTACTCCAACACTCCATCCCTCCAGACAGAACTGGAATGATGGAATACTGGAATGATGGAACAATGGGTTCCGGGAAAATGGGATAGTGGTTTATTGGTGATATTCCTCTTAACAGGAAAGTTATTAAATGAGAAACTTCCTTCTGAAATCAACATTCCAATATTCCACCATTCCATTATTCCATCATTCCATGTGCGAGGCAAAAGCTCACGCCTCAACAACCTTCTATAATTTCAATAAGTTGTAGAAATTCCGAAACGTTTAAGTTATGTATCCTGTCTTGTTCCGCATAGGCCCATTTACCCTGCATACGTACGGCGTTTTCATAGCAATGGCCTTCCTGTCAGCCATTGCTCTTGCCCTTCGGGAGGCCCGAAAAGAGGGCGAAGATGCTAATAAGATCCTGGACCTGTGTTTCTATATGCTGGTTGCAGCCATAGTCGGCTCCCGGATATTATATGTCCTGATCAACTGGTCTACCTTCAGGCATGATCCTTTCGAGATTGTTCGTATATGGCACGGCGGGCTGGTGTTTTATGGCGGATTCATTGGCGCCCTGATAACAGCGCTCTGGTACATGAGGAGAAAAGGCCTTCCCCTTCTAAAAACCGCGGATATTATGGCCCCTTACATAGCATTCGGACAGTTTGTGGGCCGGATTGGTTGTTTTTTTGCCGGATGTTGCTATGGCAAGACTTGCGATCTGCCGTGGGCTGTGATCTTTACACATCCTGAGTCTTTGGCGCCCAAGGGGGTGCCCCTTCATCCTACCCAGCTCTATTCCTCCCTCAACGGCCTTTTTATCTTTTTCGTGCTTGTGGGGATCAGGCGCATCAAAGGGTTTGAGGGCCAGATATTCTGGACCTATGTCCTGCTCTATGGTGTCACGCGCTCTATCATAGAGCACTTTCGCGGGGATGAGCGGGGCATGTTTGTTGAGGGCATGTTTTCTACTTCTCAACTTATTGGGCTAATCATGGCAGTAATCGCCATAGCCATGATGATCATCTTGAGGCGGCGGAAGGGGCCTACGGCCCACCTTTAGCGAATGGCCAATAGCTAATAGCTAAAGGTAAAAGGCACTTTTCTCAGGCATCTTAAAAGGCTTACGCCTAAACTCCTATTGTTGTATCTTCTGGGGTTAATTCGTCCACCTCAGGCGGATTCAATAGCCGAAATCCAAATTTTTTTTGTTAAAAGCTATATATAGGTGTAAAATCCTTAAATGACCAATGATAAATGAACGTGGAGAAGTGAGCTAAAGTTGAGGACTTCAAGAAACTTTTTTAAAATTGTTCTTATTCCTTTAACTTTAGGCACTTTAGTTCACTTTAGGCACTCCGTTGTTGACCAATGAGCAATGACAAATGACCAATGAGATTAGTTATAAGGATCTATCCGAACTCTTAGTTGAGATCAGAAAAGGCGGGGTTGTCCCGGTTTATCTTTTTTACGGGGATGAATTCCTTTACAAATCCGCCTTCAAATCCCTTCTGGATGTGCTCGTTTTGCCCAATCATCAAGGCCTCAACTACGAAGCAATAGATGGTACAAGCGAAAACGTCTACGAGATCATTGAACGCCTGAATACATTTCCGATGATTCCATCCGCCAAGGTGATTGCGGTTCATGGTACAAGAATATTCTACTCTGCCGTAGCTGCTGATGATCTCCTCCATAAATCAAAAGAGGCATTTGAAAGACAAGACCTCAAAGAATCTGCTCGCTATCTCCTCCACATGCTAAGTGTGGCTGGCATGTCACTC
>DAOVOU010000067.1 GCA_030629475.1 Desulfobacterales bacterium
CCGGACAACCGAAACCACTTGGACCGGTGCCTCCGGGGATATGCGCTCTACCTCACCCCACAGGTACTCGTCGATCATCAGATCCCCAATGACAAGGATGTGGCAGTTGTCGAAGCTTGAGAGATCGATCTTCATAAGTTCGGAAAAGTGCCTAAAGTGATAGAAAGAATTTTCCAAGGAGCTTCAAAAACGAGTGCGAAAATTTAGTCTCCGAACAGTTCGTTTATCAACAACTTTGCCTAATATACCAGAGGGCGCGGTTATTGGGAAAAGTAAATTTAAGAAAAAGTGGCCGAAACAATGATCAGCCCCAGGTTGTGGGCGCGGACGGGTCAAAGTTGGCGTGATAGCGTGCCCAAAACTGTTGCTGGGAAAAGCTATGCTCCTGAGTGCCGTGGCATTCCACGGCATAGCTGGCACAGACTGCTCCCATCCGTGTGGCATCTTCAAGGTTTTTTCCCGTGACCATGCCCTTGATCATGCCTGCTCGATAGGCGTCTCCCGCCCCTGTGGGATCCAGGACCCGAGAGGCGCGGGCAGCAGGGATCTTGACTTCCTGATCGCGGGTGCAAAGGAGAGAACCATTTTCTCCCAGGGTCGTGATAATGGCCGCGGTGCGCTGGAGGAGCTGGGCTTTTTCAAAGCCCGTGGCTCGCATAATCATTTCCAACTCGTAGTCATTGGAGATCAACAGGCTGGAACCCGTGAGCATTTCCGTCAACTGGTCTGCTAAGAAGGATGTGATGGACTGGCCGGGATCAAAGATATAGGAGATCTTTTTCTCTCTACACGTGCGGCTGTACGTGAGCATGTCTTCGAGGTTGCCGGGGGCAACAATGGCCAGTGCTTTTTGAGGGTTTACACCATCGAATTTGAACAAGGAAGGGTATTTCATAGTCCCTGGGTTGAATCCTGTAATCTGGTTGTCGGCCTGGTCGGTCGTAATGTAAGCCCCGGCGGTCAATTCCTCTGAAATGCGGCGGATTCCTTGCAGGGAAAGTTGATGCTTGAGCAGCCAGGTTTCGTACCTGTCAAAGTCTTTGCCGGCCGTAGCCAGAATCAGGGGCCGTTCTCCCAGTAGCGCAAGGCTGTAGGCGATGTTACCAGCCGTGCCGCCAAATTTCTCGTTCAGACCATTTACTGTGAAACAGACATTGAGAACATGTATCTTATCAGGTAGAATATGATCGGCAAACTTACCAGGGAAGTCCATGATCCTGTCATAGGCCAAGGATCCGGATATATAAATTTGCATGGGAGCGCTCCTTGCTAAAAAAGTTGGTGTTTATTGTGTTTATTGTGTTTATTGTGTTTGTTGAGTTGATAGACTTTTAACACAACAAACCCAAGGAACTCAACAAACCCAAGGAACTCGACAAACCCAAGGAACTCAACAAACTCAAGGAACTCAACAAACTCAAGGAACTACTTATCACAAAAAGGCGGCTATTGGTACTGGCCAACAAGTAGGCCGTTCCAAAGAAACATAGCCTTAAGGTGTTTCGGAGTCAATGGAAAAGGGATTGGTTATGGAAACGCAACGGCAAGCAGAAATCTTTCAGGCCATGCAGAGGCCTGATTTTTATCCTCACCCCGTGACCACTGTTAGACAACGTGAAACCCACATCTCCAAGGTCTTTTTGACAGGCACGTACGTCTATAAGATCAAAAAACCGGTCAATCTGGAGTTTTTGGACTTCACGACGCTGGAAAAGCGACGACATTTTTGCCACCAAGAAGTGATCCTTAATCGTCGCTTGACCCGCAGCGTGTATCTTGACGTCGTTCCCATCACCTTTAAAGACGGCCGATATCACCTGGCGGGGCCAGGTCAGCCTGTTGAATATGCTGTTAAGATGCGTCAACTTTCTGATGACTGTTCCATGGTTCGTTTGTTGCGGAGAGGAAAGATTGACAAGGAAGCGCTTCAGGAGCTAGCCCGGATTCTTGCCAGGTTTTATGGCCAGGCTCCCACTGGCGGACACATCAATACCTTTGGGTCACGGGAAACGGTTTGGGCCAATTGTGAGGAAAACTTCAGACAAACGGAAATGTTTGCGGGAAGGATACTTGACGAGCGAATGTTTCAAATTGTTCGGGCCGCTACGCGATCCTTTTTGCGCAGATGGCAAGAGCTCTTTGAGCATCGCATTGAAAAGGACAAGATTCGTGATTGCCATGGGGACCTGAGATCCGGGCATGTCTATTTTACCGATGAGATTCAGATCCTTGATTGCATCGAATTCAATGAGCGCTTTAGATACGGAGATATCACGTCTGATCTGGCCTTTCTGGCCATGGACCTCGACTACGAAGGCTACCCGGACATCGCCCACAGTCTGCTCAAGGCTTACGTTGGGTATACAAAAGACCAGGACGTGTTTGTTCTTCTCGATTTCTACAAGTGCTACAGAGCCTTTGTGCGGGTCAAGGTCAATTGCTTCCGTCTCCAGGAAGGGGATCTTGGCGAGCAAGAGCGTGGCAGGCTCCTCACCGAAACCCACCAATACATGGACCTTGCCTACCGCTATGCTGTGCAGTTCACTCGCCCCACTCTCTGGGTGGTTTGTGGTATGCCAGCTTCGGGTAAGACTACCATTGCCAAAGAATTAGCCAAGACACTCGGTGTCAAAGTATTTCGTTCAGATGTGATCCGCAAGGAATTATTTGGCCTGCAACCCTACGAGCGGAGGGACGTTCTGTTTGAAAAAGGGATCTATTCAAAGGGGGCCAGTTCACTCACCTATGGAAAGCTCCTCTTGCTGGCCCAGGAAGAGATTGAAAAGGGTTGTTCTGTCATTCTGGATGCAACTTACAGTAGCCGGCACCAGCGTAGTGAAGTCCTTCGTCTGGCAAAGGATATGGACACAAACCTGATGTTTGTGGAGTGCACATGCTCTGAAGCCGTACTCAAAAAACGTCTGATAAGGCGGGAGGCGACATCTTCAGTCTCTGATGCGCGTCTTCGCCATTTCGAACAAATCAAGGCGCGGTTTGAGCCCCTGAATGAGGTGCGTGATGAGATGCACATCGGCGTGGACACCGAAAGACCTCTGGAGCAAAGTATGGAGCACATCCTTTCCCGGGACTATGTCCTGGAATGCCTGCAAACCGCAGAGGCCATGAAAGGGTGAGTTTGACTCACCTGCTGAAGCAGATCTGCATGGAGTCTGAATCAGGATTAAAGGTTCTTCCCGTCCGTGCCGATAAAGATTGTTAGAATAGTTGCGAAAAAGGCAAACCTCTCGAAAGGGTGGGACGCAAAGCCTCCGGTGCCGTTTTTGCGGGATAGCGGGGTTGCCCAACTGGTAAAGAATTCGATACTGAAACCCATTCGTTCGTGAAGGAGGATGGGTTTTTTCTTTGGGAGACTGCCGGCTCGGAGAAAGGAGAATGGTCATGATTAACGGTATTTCAGCCGCGAGATCAGCCTTAAAAGCCTTTGAAAGGAAACTGGGTGCTTCTGCCAATAATATAGCCAACATACGTACACAGGGGTTCAAAAAGAGTCGTTCAAGTTTCCAGGAGCTATCTCCTCAGAATGTGTCTACCTCTTCCTCTCCTACTGACATGGCGATTGGAGGAGATGGGTTTTTTATGGTCCGGGCATTAAAAGGGGGGAACTATTATACAAGAGATGGACAATTTCAGTTTGACAAGGATGGGAGATTCGTAACTACTTCAGGCTGTGTGGTACAGGGGTGGGAGCTTGACCCGATTACCGGTGAAATCCAGGGCGCAATTCAGGATATTACATTGTCTTCGTTTACCTCTCCTCCGGAAGAGACAACTGTAGGTACGGATGGAGTGATTACCGGTCGTTATTCTAACGGCCAGGCCCTGAACCTCTTTCAGGTGGCGCTTGCCAAATTCAATAACCCGCACGGGCTTAAGAAGATGGGGAGCAATCTGTACGCAATGACTGCTGAGTCGGGCGATGCCATCACAGGTCAACCCGGGACAAACGGGCTGGGTAGTATTGGCCCAAATGCGTTGGAACAATCGAACGTTGACCTTGGAGAAGAATTTGTAAATATAATCTTAACCAAAATAGGTTTTCAAGCTAATCTAAAGGTAATTTCTGCTGAAGATGAAATGGTAGGGAATCTGCTGAACATCATTTCTTGAAATTGATGGGATCGCTTCGCGATTTTATGCATGTTTTTGCTTGACTCATGCTGTTTTCCTGTCATAGTTTGAAAGTAATAGTTGTGAAGGGTTACCCGAAATCTTTGTAAAGGAGGAAAACACCATGGCTAAAGCAACGAAAGCCAAGCAACTGACCTTTGATAAGGAAAACGAAGTTGGCTTACTGGCTGAAATGAGTGGTTCTCTATCTGCGGCTGATGTCAACATTACTGGCCTTTGCGCGTACCAGATGAACGAGAGGGCGTATTTCATGATAATGACAGATAACAATGCCAAGGCTAAACGCGCCCTCAAGAAAATAGATATACAGGCCGAGTATGAGCCCGTCATCGCCGTGGAAATGCCCAACAAGGCAGGCGAGATCGAAAAAGTAGCTGCCAAACTGGCGGACGCTGGCATAGATATAGAGTACACTTACGGGACTGCGGGGTCTAAGCGTTCTACGTTTTGCGTAATCAAGACGGACAAAGACGCAAAGGCCATTAAAGTCATCAACAAGTAAATCCTCTGCGAGTGCGGACGGAGCGAAGCGGGGCCAAGCGGGGCCAAGTTCATAGTATAGGAATTTCCTTTTTGGACACGGATTACCCTGGCCCAGACCCTGGCCCAGACCGGGTTTTTCTCTCTGTGGCATTGTCCAGCTTGTGTCGCGCCAGGGCGGGCCGGGTTTTTCTCTCCGTGGCATTGTCCAGCTTCTGTCGCGCCCCTGGCCCAGACCGGGTTTGCTTTGCATCAGCATTTTCGATTCGCTGTCGCACCAGGGCGGGCACGGCGGGCACGGATGGCCACGGATTAGGTTTAGGCAGTGTAATCAGTGAAATCCGTGTCAGAGATTTCTTAAGTTCGCCCGAAGGGAGCTAAGTTCACGTTTCGGACTAGCGGATCAGTACCGCCCAACTGTCAAAGAGTCGGTTGTAGCGGATAATATAGGTGTCCCCGTCATCCGCCTTCACCTTGAAATAGTCCGCAACCTTGGATCGGGCATCCACGCTGCTATCATACCAGCGGTCAACGATCCTGGTGATATTGAAGACCTGCTCGCCCCACACAAATGAGCGGGGGGATTCATTCGATTTGTAACCCGCGTAACATGTCACCCGTATAGGTTCAAAGGTGATTGGGCGTTTGGACAGAAAGTCAACGAGACCTGAAACTGCGTCCTCGATATCAAGAAAGCAGAACCGGTACGCGTCGTAGTCAAGCCCGTAGGGGTCAGCAATGCCCCGTCTCCTTGAACCAAAACGGGCAAAATACCTGACTAACAGAACCTTGCCTGCCACCTCGGGAAACGCGGTCAGGAGCGCATCCTCGTGGGATTTCTCCATGACCAGGATAAGATCGGACCAGGCCACAAGATCTTTGGACACAGATTTGGCCTCGTGTTGAGCTAAGTCCGCACCGTATTCAGCAGCAACCCGTTGCGCCATGTAGGTGGCGGAATTGCCGGGAAGTGCAAGCAATCCCGCAGATTCCGCTGTAACGCCTTTGAGCCCTTTTTGAGCCACAACTTTTGTGAAAATGCCTTGAGCAAAAGGACTGCGACAAATGTTGCCCGTGCACACAAACAAGATATTTGCTATTTGTTTAGCCATCAATCGGCCTTGCAGGGCGGCACTCTTTCCTCCAGGGTGGCTTCCTTTTCCTTTGTAAGTGCCTGCGGAAGTGTCCACTTGGCCCGGCTGTGAGCGTCTTTCTTCTTGATCAGAAGCCAATTATTTTCACCCCGCCCTTTCATCTTTACCAGGGTAAAACCCCCTTTGAGTATCTTGCCGCGAAGTTCAATGACCATCTTCCCACGTTCAAGGGCCTCCAGCGGATCATTTCCTTCAAGGAGGCTGTACTCACCCTGGTCCCACATCACCACGACTCCGGCTCCGTACTGACCGGCAGGGATGATCCCCTCAAAGCCAAAGTATTCAAGGGGATGGTCATCCACCATAACCGCCAGCCTCTTATCAGCCGGGTTTAAAGACGGCCCCTTGGGCAAGGCCCAGGATTTCAATACGCCGGCCATCTCCAGACGAAAATCGTAGTGGAGATGCCGCGCATGGTGCTCCTGCACCAAAAAGCGCATCTGCATAGAACGATCCTTTGGATTGTCTATTGACGATTGTCTATTGACGATTGGGCATCCTTCATTGCCAGTTTAGTTTTTTTCAACCTGAACGGAATTCTAAGAATCGAAAAGCTGAAACTTGAAACTCGAAACTTGAAACTTGGGAGCAAGATCTTGATCAATCAGCAGTTGTTTTCGAGTTTCAAGTTTCAAGTTTCACTTTCTTTTCTCAATCGACAATCGACAATCATCAATCCCTACTGGTTCCAGGATCAAGCAAGCCAGCGGGGGCAAGATCAGGGAGACCGATTGGGCGAAACCGTGAGACGGGATTTTCTCAACCTCCACATAGCCCTTATTGCCCAGATTGCTCCCGCCATAGTAAGCCGAGTCGCTGTTGATTCGTTCTTTGTAACGGTACCGGCCCGGCACGCCGATTCGATAGCCGTGTCTGGGAGCAGGGGTGAGATTGAGCACGCAGACCAAATGATCTTCCTTCCCAAAACGGATATAGGAGACCACACTGTTTTCGGAGTCGTTGCAATCGATCCATGAGAAGCCTTCTGGAAATGGATCCAGCTCCCAAAGGGCGGGATGTTCAATGTACAACCTGCCAAGGTCCGTCATATAGCGCCGGAAGGCCTGCCGAATGGGGTCTGATTCCAGGTGCCAGTCAAGGCCCTTTTCGTGGTACCACTCGTCCCATGGGGCCAGTTCCGTGCCCATGAAGAGGAGCTTTTTCCCGGGGTGTGTATACATGTAGCCGAGGAGCAGTCTCAAATTGGCAAATCTTTGCCATTCATCGCCTGGCATCTTTCTGAGAAGGGAGCCTTTGCCGTAAACGACCTCATCATGGGAGAAGGGCAGAATAAAATTCTCACTGTAGGCATACATCATGGAAAAGCTCAGATTATTGTGATGGTATTTTCGGTGAACAGGATCCTTGCTAAAATAAAGCAGCGTATCGTGCATCCATCCCATATCCCATTTGAAGCCAAAACCAAGACCTCCCAGGTGAGCCGGCAACGTGACCCCTGACCAGGCGGTTGACTCTTCGGCGATCGTAAAGCATCCCGGAAAGAGCCCATAGACTGCCTCGTTCAGCTTTCGGAAAAAGTCAATAGCCTCCAGGTTTTCATTTCCTCCGTACCGATTTGGAATCCACTCCCCGTCTCGCCTCCCATAATCGAGATAGAGCATGGAGGCGACTGCATCGACCCTGAGGCCGTCAATATGGTACTTGTCCAACCAGAACAGGGCATTGGCCAGGAGAAAATTGCGCACCTCATGTCGGCCAAAGTTAAAGACAAGGGTTCCCCACTCTGCATGCTCGCCCTGACGGGGATCTCGGTGCTCGTAAAGGGCGCTGCCATCGAATAGCCGCAAGCTGTAATCGTCTTTGGGGAAATGGGCAGGCACCCAGTCCACAATAACGCCAATGCCGTGCTGGTGGCACGTGTCCACGAAATGTTTGAAATCGTCGGGTGTCCCGAAGCGGCTCGTGGGTGCATAATAGCCTGTGACCTGATAACCCCAGGAGGCGTCAAAAGGATGTTCGGCCACAGGCAAAAGCTCAACATGGGTGAACCCGAACTTCTTGACGTGTTCAACCAATCTGGGGGCCAGCTCTCGATACGTGAGCCACCTGTTTTCCTCTTCGGCCACGCGCATCCAGGAGCCCAGATGGACCTCGTAGATAGCCATCGGTTCCTGGTGAAGGTTTCGCTGGCTCCGGTTGGCCATCCACTGGTCATCATGCCATTCATAGGTCTCCAGGTTCCACACGATGGAGTCCGTTCCCGGCCTCAGCTCCATGGCGAATGCATAAGGATCGGTCTTTATCCTTAGATTTCCATTGGCAGTCTTGATTTCATATTTATAAAGGGAGCCTGCTTTCAGCTCGGGCACGAAGAGCTCCCAGATCCCAGAAGCGCCCATCTGTCTCATGGGGAAAAGCCTGCCGTCCCAGTTGTTGAAATCGCCGACAACACTGATTCTTTTTGCCTTCGGAGCCCAAACGGCAAATGAGACGCCCGACACACCCTCGATGTCACATAAGTGGGCTCCAAGCCTGTCATAAAGTCGGTGATGGGTCCCTTCTCCTGCCAGATAGAGGTCCATATCCCCGAGGGTCGGCAAGAATCGATAAGGGGCATGGCTTTCCCAGTGGTTCCCATCTGCAAAGGTGAAACGAATCCTGTAGGGGAAGGGGAGTCGTCGCCGA
>DAOVOU010000154.1 GCA_030629475.1 Desulfobacterales bacterium
AAACCCGAGATAGATCTTGTTGCGTCGCAACCTTAGATTTATACAATTGGGCAATAACCATACGTTGAGATGCTGTATCACAAGATGCCCAACTCATATACATTTTACCATTCACTATGACTCTCTTTATCCCGCCAGATTCGATCACTTGAATCTTTTTCGGCTTCTCATGCCCTGGAAAATAATTTTGTTTCATGCCTACCCCCTTGTACTGCGGGCAGGATACCGAAAAAATGCCAAAACTCAAATCCACAAGAAATTTTTTAAAATGCGCCCTTTTTATTTCGCTGTAATATCACCTGCTTAGGCCACCCCTCTTTTTAGCGTGGCTGTTTGCTAAGACCTCTGATCTTAAGATTGTGGCGGCGCCAGCCTATCTATTCAACGGTTGCAAGCTGACTTTCGAATCTGTCCTCTAATAATATCCCTCCAAGATATCAATTCATTTTTTCCTCCAACGTGGTATAGAGATTCTCAATGAAGAAAGAAAAGCATAAGATGACGATGATTGAGAAGGCGAGAGAGTGTGATAATTGTCTATGCTGGTTGAAGTATTGTGACGCTGAGTGTTGCAAGGGATTCCAATGCCCTATTGGACCGGACACTGGGACATGGATTAAGGATGGTGTGTTTAAGATCCGTGTACCGATGAACCCTGACAAGAAATGGTATTTTGAACTACATGGTGTGCAGGTTGACGATAACTTGCTTAATATTCCCGAAGAGCGTTGTGAGTTTTTGCCACGGCTTGTAACCGTTCATATGTCGTGTGAGCTTCTAACGAAGGATAATCTTTGTGTTGGCCATCCTGACAACAAGCCTGAAATCTGCAAAGGGCTCACATTGGAGACAACAAAACAAGCGTTGCCAATGGATGCAGATGCGGCTGAAGAGGGCTATCGCCTAACCCCTAACTGCCTGTTTAACTTTAAGAAGTGAGGAGCAACCATTCAGAATCCTTGACAAACACCTGCTCTGCTGGTAGCCTGCCTTTTCCATTGAGATAGCCCTGTGATCCATTCTGATGTGCTGAATGTTTCTGAGATATGATTCAAACAAATCTTTGTGGGTCAAGGCCCCAGGTTCGCACCCATTCACACTGCCCATCCCCTTTGACGCTTTGTTGGAGATGAAACTTCGCATACTGAAATGTCGGAGGTAAGTTGGTGAATAAAAGAGCGCATTATTTAAATCATGATATACCTTTGTCACCAGTGCTTTATGATTTATTTGAGTACCAGAAAAACAAGGAATTGGGATCTTTCTTCTTTGAAAATGTGGAAAGAGAGGGCGTTTCATTATGAGCAGAGTGGAATTGGCCAGTTTGGTTCTTGTTTTCATTCCCCTTGGTCAGCCCCCTTTCCTCCACCTTCTCCGCAGACTACGGCGTACCGCAGTCCTTGTTCGAGGGCTTCACAGGTACTATGAAGCTGTCCGACTTCCCGCAACCGTTCATCGCCGTCGTACTCCTTAGATTCACGGCGCGGACCTCGCTCTGCCACCAGACAAGGCCAGTTCGCGGGATCTCCCGGTTCTCGTGCATAAGAGTGTCCACGCATGCTCAGGGTCTCTGACTCCGCGGGGCCGGTGGGCGACTCGCTGAGTAACGCCGCACACCGTGTTGCCTTCCCTACCGTCCGACGAGGTCGGCACCCCGAAAGGGTGATTTCGGAGCTCAATGGCTGGCCTACGCTTTCCCCTGTCAACGCTTCACGTGCAACCTCACGGTTGCCCGCGCATGACTCGGGGCCATGATGGAACAGCTACTCCTTTCATGTAGGGCTCTTTCATCCCCTACTCTATGCCGGTTTATCCCGGCGCTTTCCGAACGTCCCGGTCGCCGGTCTTTCTGCACCAACGTCCCAGTCGTCGGCCGAGGGATCGCATCAGCGACCTTTGTCCGGAATATCGACCAGCACCACCCCCCCACTGCCACGACCTGAGCGGTTTTGTCGGCGAGATAACCTTTGAGGGAGATCTTGGCGAGTTTTGGCCCTTTTCGGTCTTGGGGCAGTTCGTTCATGTGGGGAATAATGCACTTTCCCCAGATCTCATTCTTATTCCAAAAAAAATTGGTTACTGTGACCGTATCTGTCACAGTCTTATGTTATAAGGAAGGCAGATAAAAGAACCGGTCGGGCTCCAAGCTTTACTTTGACGTTCCTTGATGATAAAGAACCCACTTAAATCATTGACAAGTAAGCCAACTTGATCGTCACCTATATCTGGTGCAGGAGGACGGCATGCGGGGTGACCAGCTAGCGAGACAGTGGCGTATTTTGCGGACCATTGAGACCCGAGAGCAGGGTATCACCGTGGCTGAACTTGCTACACAAGAAGACTGCCACCTCCGCACCATCTGGCGAGATCTGGCTGCCATCCAGGCCGCCGGTTTCCCCCTCTACTCCGAGAAATACGGCAATAAAACCCGCTGGGGCTTTATCGAAGGCTACAAGTTTCACCTCCCTGTCCCCTTTACCGTCACAGAGTTGATGAGTCTGTACTTTTACCGGGACATACTCCGGATTTTCAAAGACACAGTATTTTATGAATCCTTGGATGAACTCTTCAGTAAGGTCCGCTCAACCCTGCCTCCCGAAAGCTTGTCATATCTGAGGCGCATCGAGCAGACGTTTCACATCGGCTTTAAGCCTTTCAAGGATTACTCCAGGTTCAAGGAGATCATCAAGCAGATCAATGACGCAGTTCTGAAACTGCGGGTGATCGAAATACGCTATTACTCCATGTCCTCAAAGCAGGAGACCACACGGAAGGTAGACCCATACAAGGTCTGGTTCTTTAACGGCACGCTTTATTTGATCGGCTGGTGCCATGTCCACGATGAAATCCGTATGTTTGTCCTGGACCGCATCAAACTTCTCCATGTGACCAAAGAGCGATTTATGCCGCCTGATGACTTTGACCTGGATGCATACATGAGGGACTCTTTTGGTGTTATCCGTACAGACGTTGAAAAGGTCGTGATCAAATTCGACCCCTCTCTGGAAAGGTATCTCAAGGAAAACATCTGGCATCCATCTCAGATTTTCAAGAAAGACAAGGACGGAAGCGTTCTTATGACTATGGAGGTTGGAGGCCTCCGTGAGGTGATGAGTTGGGTCCTGGGCTTTGGAAGCCAGGCCGAGGTGCTGGAGCCCGCCCATTTGCGGCAGGCTGTGGCAGTAGAGCATTCGGCCACGGCAGAAAAGTATTCTGAAAGGCGTGCATTTACCTGTCAGGAAGGTTCAAAATAAAGACATACATGTCTCGAATCTCCTTAACCAATTCAGTTGAATCAGCATATCGTTATGTGGTTTTCGATGTTGAAACAACAGGTCTTTCCCCCGGAAAGGGGGATCGGGTCATAGAGATTGGCGCTGTTGCCATCGAGGACAACACCATTGTTGAAGAATTTCACAGCTTGATAGATATAGGAAGAGAAATTCCGAAAACGGTTCAAATGGTACACGGAATAACTAACGAGATGCTTTCGGGCAAGCCAACACCTGAGGAAATTATCCCGCTGTTTCATGAATTCATAGTTGGGGCGATCCTCATAGGCCATAACGCAAGGTTTGATATTGGTTTCCTAGAAAAAGAGTTTGAAAGATTAAGGCTGAACTTAACCAACAGGCATTTATGCACACTTGAAATTAGCAGAAAGCGATATCCTAATCTACCCAATCACAAACTGGAAACAGTGGGACGATATCTATTCGGGAAATCTATAGAAGAGATGAAAAACCACCGTGCCCTTGATGACGCAAGACTGGCGGCTATGATATGGCTTGAAATGGAAAAGATATGAGCGGTTCAGTCCATAGGCTGGATTGAATGAAATGAAACCCGGCAAGAACGATCGCGCGGAACTTGGAACAAAGTTACTACAAGATGAACCTGCGTTGGGTTTTGCGTTGATCAGGCGAGCCTATAGACTGATCCCAGACATATGACATATGAGCTATTGGCGATTTGCTATCAATTACAGAGGCGCAGATCGGCAGACTGCGTCAGCCGCGAATGGATTGGAGGGTGTCAATGACGGCGAAGCCGATCAAAAGGAAGAGTGACAAGCCTGTGAGCATACAGGGGTATGATGGCCTTCTTTCCGGCATGGTCTCTCTCATTGAGGAGGCGCGACGGGTATCAGCACGAACCGTCAACGCCATCATGACGGCAACCTACTGGGAGATAGGTCGCCGCATTGTAGAAAACGAGCAGGGCGGGAAACGGCGGGCTGGGTATGGAGAGGCTCTGCTCAAGCAACTTTCGGCAGATCTTGCGAGCCGGTTTGGTCGAGGCTTCGCAAAAAGCAATCTCTACCAGATGCGGACCTTCTATCTGACGTATCAGGATATTTTCCAGACGGCGTTTGGAAAATCAAAGTCCCGAAAATTCCAGACACCGTCTGGAAAATCTCAGCCTCACAATTCGCAGACTCCGTCCGCGGAATTGACTGTTCAGGCCATCTCAGAACGATTTCCGCTCCCTTGGTCTGCCTATGTTCGACTCCTCTCCCTAAAGAGTAAGCAGGCCCGCGCTTTCTACGAGGAAGAAGCGCTACGTGGCGGATGGTCCGTGCGCCAGCTTAATCGGCAGATCGAATCCCAATTCTACGAACGAACCGCTCTCTCGAAGAACAAAGCCGCTATGTTGACAAGGGGCGCGAAGCCGAAACCGCAGGACGCCCTTACGCCGGAAGAGCAGATCAAAGATCCCTATGTTCTGGAGTTCCTGAGCCTGAAAGACGAGTACTCGGAAAGCGAACTTCACGCCGACGCGGGCCAGATGCATATGTATCTGAACTACGCCCGCGAGCACTGGACACATCCCGACGAGAACCCTCCAGTAGGACTCATCCTGTGCGCTCGGAAAGGCTCTGCCATGGCGAAATACGCCTTGGAAGGATTGCCGAACAAGGTCCTCGCCTCCGAATACCGCACTGTGCTCCCTGACGAGAAGCTGATTGCAGAGGAACTGAAGAGAACGAGGAAGTTGTTGGAAGAGAGGAAGAGATGAAGTCCCCTATTTTTTCCGGGGGATTAGATGGCCGGGATCGAAAAGGCCAGTGCCGGTTTTCAGGCTTGTGAATTGAATAAAGAAACGCCCCTTTTCAGGGGCGTCGGCCCAACGATACTATCGTTAGGGGGGGCTATGTTTGAATCAATTCTATTAGCAAAGGGGCTTCATTGTCAAAGGCTTTTTGGAAATCTATGGAGTTAACACGGATGGTTGATTTTTCGAAATTAGTTGCACATACACAAGGGCAAGATGGGAAAGAAGATCTTTTGATTGATCATCTACAGGGTGTAGCTGTGATGGCTCGATCTTTTGCTGAGAAGTTTAATTGCGGTCCGATAGCTTTCTGGCTTGGCCTTCTCCATGATCTCGGGAAGATTAACCCGCTCTTTCAGTCATATCTTAAGGCAATGGAAGAGAATTGAAGAATAAGTCAATGAATTCAAAAAAAGTCCCTGAGTTTCCAGGGTTTCTATTAAAATGAAGCCCACGTTCTATTTGGCACATTACCGCAAAGTCGATGGTGCCAGACATAGCGTGAAAACGCACTCAGTGGAGACCTCTCTGTTTTCAAAAGAATTTGCAGCCAAAATAGAGTTGGATTTGATCGGAGAATTGTTGGGGCTACTTCATGATTTGGGAAAATACAGTTTTGAATATCAATGTTACATAAAATCCGCCGTTGGACTGCTTTGTCCGGGGGATAAAAACTATATAGATCCAAGGAGATATAAAGGCAAAATCGATCATTCCACTGCCGGCGCACAATG
>DAOVOU010000313.1 GCA_030629475.1 Desulfobacterales bacterium
CCAGCCTGTCAGGCGGCGAGGCCCAGCGCATCAAGCTGGCCGAAGAGCTTGCCAAGCCCTCACGAGGGCGTACCCTTTACATCCTGGATGAACCTACCACAGGCCTGCACCTGGCCGATGTTCAAAGGCTCGTAAAAGTGCTGCAGACCCTGGTAGATGAAGGAAACACAGTGGCTGTGATTGAACACAATATGGAGATCATAAAGGAGGCCGACTACATCATTGATCTCGGCCCAGAAGGAGGGGATGAGGGGGGCCGCGTGGTGGCAAAAGGTTCTCCCCCGGAACTCCTTGCTAATCCTAACGGGTCATACACGGCCAGCTATCTGAAGAAATACCTTAAAGGGAGCTTGTCACAGAATTAACAGCAATTCTCGGTAAAATCTGAAGGCCTGGAGATTGCTTCGCTTCGCTCGCAATGACACAAAAGGTTTTCGTAATGTCATTGCGGGGCAGATAGTTATGTTGTCAGTTTAGTTATGTTGTGGGTTTTGTCTTTTAAAGATCCTTTTTATTCCTCTTATTCCATTTAGTTCTTTTAGTTCTTTTAGTCGTGGTGTATTCTTCAATTGCTGGGGTACTACGAATATCTCAAAGTCTTCTTTATCAACCTCTCCAACTTTTTGAGAAGTTACCAAAAGCTATGCTAAAGATACGCAATTTCAGTATTATCGCACACATAGATCATGGCAAATCGACACTGGCCGATCGTCTCATTCAATATGCAGGCCTTGTAACCGACCGGCAGTTCCGCAACCAGATCCTGGACACCATGGACATTGAACGGGAAAGGGGAATTACTATCAAGAGCCAGACCGTTACTCTCCCCTATACCAGCAAGAAGGGGGAAGAATACAGCCTAAACTTGATCGATACGCCGGGGCACGTCGATTTTTCTTATGAAGTGTCCCGCGCTCTGGCCTCATGCGAGGGAGTGCTCCTCCTTGTGGACGCCTCCCAGGGGGTGCAGGCTCAGACGCTGGCCAACCTCTATATGGCTATGGAGCACGATCTGGTGATTGTCCCGGTAATCAATAAGATCGATCTTCCTTCAGCTGATATAGATCTGGTCAAGGGACAGATTGAAAACGAGCTGGGGCTTGATTCGGAATCGGCCATCTTGTGTTCCGCTAAAGAAGGGATAGGGATTGAAGCGATTCTTGAAGCAATAGTAGAACGGATTCCAGCTCCCACGGCTGATACCCATAACCCGCTTACAGCACTGATATTTGACGCCAACTATGACCCTTTTAGAGGGACCATCATTAGCTGCCGCATTTTTGATGGATCGGTACGGCCAGGAGACATTATCCGGTTGATGTCGAACAACGCCACTTACAAAGTTGAAGAGGTGGGCATCTTTAGGCTGAACCGGGAGCCGAGAAAAGAGCTTCCCACAGCATCGGTCGGCTATATAATTTCAGGAATAAAGACCGTAAGCGACACTCGGATAGGGGATACAGTCACGCTTGATTCCGATCCGGCCCCCGCTCCTCTTCCCGGATTCAAGGAAGCAAAGCCTGTGGTCTTTTCCTCCATATACCCCGTCTCTTCTGAGGATTATCCATCCCTTGTGGAAGCACTTGAAAAATACAAACTCAATGATGCCGCCCTGGTCTATCAAAAAGATTCTTCCGCGTCCCTCGGCCAGGGGTTCCGTTGCGGCTTTCTGGGGTTGCTGCATTTGGAGATATTCCAGCAACGACTTGAGCGAGAGTACGATCAGTCTATTATCATGACCGCACCCAGCGTCCGGTACCGGTTTACATTAAACAAGGGCAATACTGTGACTGTTGATAATCCGCAGTATTATCCGGATCCAGCCGAGATCAACAGTGCATCCGAGCCTTTCATCAAGGCAAGCATCATCATGCCGGAACGTTATATGGGAGCAGTTATGAAACTTTGCCTGGCACGCCGCGGCATCAATCCGCGCACCAGCTATCCCACGCCGGGAAGGATCGAAATCACCTTTGACATGCCGCTCGCTGAGGTGATCTTTGACTTCTACGACAAGATGAAAACCATCACCCAGGGATACGGTTCCTTTGACTACGACCTTATTGATTATCGGGAGAGTGATCTGGCCAAGCTGGATATCCTGGTAAATGGCGAGAGGGTTGATGCTTTATCACTCATTGTCCATCGCGATCGAGCAAGGGAGTGGGGAGTAAGGGTATGCGACCGGCTGAAGGAAGAAATTCCCAGGCATCAATTTAAGATTGCCATCCAGGGTGCGATTGGTGGAACAATAATCTCGCGTTCCACCATCCCGGCCTTTCGCAAGGATGTCACCGCCAAGTGCTACGGAGGCGACGTCACCCGCAAGCGAAAACTTTTGGAAAAGCAGAAGAAGGGCAAGAAACGAATGAAGATGGTCGGTTCCATCATGATTCCCCAGAGCGCTTTTGTGGCTGTGTTAAAGACTGACAATGAGTAATGGCGAGAGTCCCGGTCTTTATATACACGTGCCCTTCTGTAGGACCAAATGTCCCTATTGTGATTTTTATTCCGTAACCTCCCTTTCACTTATCCCTGATTGGTTGGATGGACTCCGCAAAGAGGCTGTTTTCTATAAAGACCATTTTGCCGCCTTTGACTCCATCTATCTGGGCGGCGGCACCCCGACGTTGCTGACTGAACACGAGCTGGCGGCCTTGATGGATTGTCTTTTCAACAATTTCACATTCTCCCCCGATACAGAGATCACCATTGAGGCAAATCCCGATGACATCATCCTGGATAAACTGGGAGTTCTTCGGGGCATTGGGGTGAATCGCATCAGCCTCGGTGTTCAGTCATTTGATGACAAAGAGCTTCAATACTTAAGAAGAAGACACACCGCCCCGGAGTCGGAGCTGGCCCTGGAGCGGATCAGGGCTTGCGGGTTTACCAACGTTGGTCTGGATCTTATGTATGGATTTGAAGGGCAGACAGAAGCTGGATGGGTTCAGACCATAAAGCGCGCCCTTGATTTTAGACCGGAACATCTTTCATGTTATCAGATGACACTTGAAGAGGGGACACCGTTTGGGAAAATGCTGGCAGAAGGCCGGATGAAACTGTTGGGAGAAGAGGAGGAACGGGAATTTTTCCTCCTTACCTCCAGGTTACTTGAAAAGGAGGGGTATATCCACTACGAAATATCGAATTTTGCCATGGGTAAAGAATATATTTCCCGCCACAACAGCAAATACTGGCGACATGTCCCTTACCTGGGGCTCGGGCCTGCGGCACATTCATTCCGAGAAGACGTCCGGTGGTGGAACCTGGGGTCTATCGAAAGCTATTGCAAGGCACTTGTCGATGGTAAACTCCCGGTTGCCGGAAGCGAGACCCTCTCTGAGGAACAGCATCGACTTGAATCGCTCTACCTGGGCTTTAGAACCAGTGCCGGGGTTGATCTTGAACTTGTGCGCAACCAACCGCGCTTCGATATGATTCTCAGCGAGTTACAGGAATCCGGATTGGTGCAGGTCCACATGGGCAGGGCGATCCCCACCAGAGAGGGCTTTCTTGTGGCGGACAGCCTTCCGCTGCTGTTTGCTGACTGGTGAATTGCGGTCTTCCTC
>DAOVOU010000040.1 GCA_030629475.1 Desulfobacterales bacterium
ACATACGGGGCGCTGACCTCGAAATCTTGAGGTCTGTTGAGGCCCTTGACAGGGAAGGTTTCTGGCAGGGTGTTGCAAGGGATGCCAACAAGCGGCATATCTGTGGGCTTTCCGCCATTTATACCTTGCTCAGCATCATAGAAGTTAGGTGCGGGAAGCTCTTAAAGTATTCCCAGTGGCGGGATGAGCAGGGGTGGGGTTGTGTGACTTTTGCGAGCATGGTCTTTTGTCAGTAAAGAGCGGACTTAGGAAGATTGTCAGGAAGGCGAGAGGGGATCAACCATGTATGGATTTTACGGCCGTATTCTGTTTGTAGACCTGACGCGCAGGAGCTTTAGTTTTGAAGCCCCTGATGAGAATGTGCTGACGGAGGCTCTGGGCGGAAAAGGGCTTGCATCTCATCTCCTCCTTAGCTTGAATCCACCCCGGGTAGACCCCTTGAGTCCGGGGAATCACCTGATCTTTGCCACCGGGCCTGTGTGCGGCGGCCTGATTTGGGGCTCATCCAGGTACGGCGTTTTCACCAAGTCACCCCAGACCGGCTTCTATTCTGAATCGTACGCAGGGGGGCGTACTCCTGAGGCTTTGGATGCTGCCGGGTATGACGCTGTCGTTATCAAGGGAAAGAGCAAGACCCCCACGGTCTTGGTAATTGACCCACAGGGTGTGGCCTTCCAGGAGGCAGGCGACATATGGGGGATGGATACCTATGAGAGCGAAGATGAGGCGATCAAAAGGTTCGCCAAGAAGGGCGGCAACAGGAAATTTCGAACCGGAGCCGTGGTCATAGGGCCAGCAGGGGAGCATCAGGTATGTTTTTCGGTCATAGAGAACGACTATTGGCGCTCTGCTGGCCGGACCGGTGCAGGGAGCATCATGGGGAGCAAGAGGCTCAAGGCGATTGTGTTTCAGGGGGACTGCAGGCGGAAGCTGGCCGACAGGAATGCAGTAAAGATGTTCGCCAAATGCTTGGCTGCAGAGGCTAAAGAGCATCCCCTGGTCGCGGCCTATAAAAGTAAGGGCACCCCAGGGATGGTTAAGGTCATGAATGAAGCAGGGGGGTTTCCCACGCGCTACTGGTCAGAAGGGACCTATGAAAAGTGGCAGCAGATCAGCGCCGATGCCCTCCATGAGCGCTGTGAGGTAAGGCCCCGAGCCTGTTTGAAATGCTTCATGGCCTGCGGTCGTATGACGAAGGTCAGGTCCGGGCGTCATGCCGGCCTTCGACTTGAGGGACCCGAATATGAGACCATCTATGCCTTTGGGGGCCTTTGTGCCATAGATAGCATCGAGGAGATTATCTATCTCAATGACATCTGTGACAAGCTCGGAATGGACACCATCACTGCTGGAAACCTTTGCGGGCTAACCATTGAGGCTGCCCGCCGGGGAAAGATTGATTATGCGATCGACTATGGACAGGTGGATGCGATTGCCGGGTTATTGAAAAAGATCGCCTTTCGGAAGGGGATAGGGGATCTCTTGGCCCGGGGAATCAGGGCGGCTTCTGAGGAATGGGGCCTTGAAGATATAGCGGTTCATGTAAAAGGTCTGGAACCTGCCGGTTACGACCCCAGAGTCCTCAAGGGCGTGGGGCTCGGGTATGCGACCTCTGATCGGGGTGCCTGCCACTTGAGAGCCACCTTTTACAAGCCAGAACTATCCGGTATGATCGACCCGGATGCCATCGAAGGCAAAGCAGCCATGTTTGTAGACTTTGAGGACCGCTCTACCCTTTTTGATGCTTTGATCCTGTGTCGTTTTTATCGGGACCTTTATCCCTGGGAGGCCCTGTGTGAAATTGTGCAGGGGGTTACGGGCATTGAGGCCCACATGACGAGACTCAAGGCCATCAGTGCCAATATCTCAAACATCGTACGAAAATTCAATATCCAGGAAGGGCTCAGGCGGGAGGATGACCGCCTTCCCAGCCGACTTTATAAAGAGGCCCTCAAGAGCGGCCACCAGATCAGTGAGGCCGAGATTGAGAGGATGGTGACGGATTATTATCGTCTCAGGGGTTGGGATCAAAAAGGGAGGCCAATTATCAACTCGATTTAACCAATATTCCACCATTTCAATTGTGAGCGAAGCGAACTAAGTTCTCGAAATCGTTATTCGATTCTTGATTCACGGTTCACGTCACGCCTTCCAGCAATTTGTGCTGGACCTTAGCAGATTGTATCTTGAATACTCTGCCCTACGCAAGGGATCTGACACGATATCGTGCATCCACACTTATCCCGAATTATTTTGAGCGCAGGCTCCAAAAACTTCTTGACAATAGAAATCAATGTTCTATATTATGGTCATAAGCTCATAATGATGAGAGGACCTATAATGCCCAGACCAAGAATACCTCGTTTTGTGCAAGGTGGTCCCATGGCAAATGCTTTCAAGCCCCAGGGAATTCCGGCGCGGGACCTGGCAGAAGTCGTTGTTCCCATTGAAGGGCTTGAGGCCCTCCGTTTGAGCGAGCTTGAGAAATTGGACCAGGAAACTGCTGCTGCTCGCATGAACGTATCTCGGCAGACCTTTGGCAGGGTCCTTGCTGAAGCAAGGGAGCTGGTGGCCGAAGCGCTTGTGATGGGAAAGATGATCAGGATTCAAGGGGGTTCTTACACACTCCCTGGTGTTGGCAGGTTGCGTAGAGGAGGTCGGGGCCGCCGGGGGAGACATGGACCGGGCGGTTTTTGACACAATTAAACAATCGGAAGGAGGTGTTATATATGCCAGGCTTTGATAGAACAGGTCCTCTGGGCGAAGGCCCCAGGACAGGTCGAGGATTAGGGATATGCGGCAAGGCCAGGGCGACTCCGAGTTTGGATGTCCTTCCGGGCCGGGCGGTTAGACTGGGCGGCCCAGTTGCCGGCCGGGGTCCGGGTCGGGGCGGCGGCCGGGGCGGTCGAGGCGGCCGAGGTCGCGGTCGTGTGTTGGGAAGGTAATAGTTCGTCTCCATTGACACCCCCCTCCCCTGGAGGGAGGGGGGGCACTTTTTTGGGTAAGAAAGCGAGGGCCTCAATTGAGAAATCATCTGATCTGGATGGACCTGGAGATGACCGGCATAGATCCTGAAAAGTATGTCATTCTAGAAATTGCCACAATTGTTACTGATGATAACCTGGAGCTTTTGGCGGAAGGCCCGGACATAGCCATAAATCATCCGGAAAAGATCCTTCTTGCCATGGATGAGTGGAGCAGGAGCCAGCATCAAGCATCGGGGCTAATAGATAAAGCCAGAGCCTCTCACTACAATTGCCAGCAAGCTGAAGAAAAGACACTGGAATTTCTCCATATGTATTGTCAAAAAGGACAATCTCCACTGTGTGGAAATTCTGTCTGGCAGGATCGCCGGTTTCTGGTCAAGCATATGCCCTCGCTCAACGAATTCCTTCACTATCGCAATATTGATGTAAGCTCGATCAAGGAGCTGGTCAAAAGATGGTATCCGTCGGTTCCTTCCTTCAAAAAGCAGAAGGCGCATCTAGCACTAGTGGATATCAAGGAATCGATAAAGGAGCTGAAGTATTACCGTCAGAAAGTGTTCATGTCGGAAGGAGGTGTTTCACATGCCAGGCTTTGATGGAACCGGTCCACTTGGAGAGGGACCCATGACAGGAGGTGGTTTCGGTTACTGTGGTACTGGCCGCAGGCCAAGGTATACACTTGGAGGCCGCCCAGTCTACGGTAGGTTTGGAGCCGGCCGCGGCCCTGGCTTCGGTCGAGGCAGAGGCTTCGGCGGTCTAGCCTATGGCTACTGGCGGCCAGCTGCTGTTGATCCCAAGGCAGAACTTGCTGGACTTCAGCAGGAAGCCAACGATTTAAGGGTTTACCTCAAGGATCTGGAAACAAGGATTGGTGAACTCGAAAAATCTTCCGAATAAAACCTCTTTCAAACCGAACTAACGAAGGCCGACACCCCTGTGCCGGCCTTTCGATTAAGTTGTAAATACATTCCCCCTTGATTTCAATCATATAGGGTTCAATAATTCTTATTGGCAGAAACTAGTTCTTTTCTAATTTCATCCTATAGCGATTTCCGCTTTAAGACCTTAGCATCACTGCCAAGCTGTAAAACCCATGGCATAAATCCATTCGTATTTGTGAAATGAACTTCCATGGTGGAGGTTCTGTCGTTGACCGTAGAAAACCTCAGCGTGGGATGGCAGCGCCTGGTGGTTATTTCACATGTCACGGTTGGACCTGCCGTAAGGCCTCGGGCGTGGTTAATCGTGACCGCTTTCCTAGGGGTTTATGTTTCAGTTTTAAAGTCCGCGAACGTTCCGCACGAGCATCCCAGTCGATTCACGAAATAATGATTGACAAAATGATAATATAGCTTATCATAAAAGCTATCATGGGAAAATCTTACAAGCCACCATTCAGGAAATTCGTCAAGAAGCAAACAAGACCTTTTCAGCTCATTATGGAGGATGAAGTCGAGCAAATAGCAATCAATCCTGAAATGGGCGAATCCAAAAAGGGTGATCTGAAAGGATTTCGAGTTCATAAATTCTCACATATGAGACAAAAATTTCTGATTGCCTATCGTCTCCAAGAGGCTGAAATAGTGTTTTTCATGGTAGGCCCCCATGAAAATTTTTATCGTCAACTTAAGAGATATTTGAAGGAGGCTGGACAAAAATGATCACTGCTGAGAAAGTTTATAGGGAAATTTTAGAGATGCCGTTAAAAGAAAGAGAAAAGTTATTTTCTGTTATAGCGAGGCGGGGATTTGAGAAAGATTCATACAGTCATAATGAAGTCTTTGATGAAATCAGACAATCGCCATTTACTGTTAAAGAAGCAGCGGAATACCTTGAGGTGGCCGAGATTACCTTGAGGAGATGGATTAAAGCAGGGAGCATAAAACATGAGAGGGTAGGCAGAAACATTGTATTTGACCCGGATGAACTTAAGGCTTTTAGAAAGGATAAGCTGACACTGAAGGGTTGACTCGGCCCCCAGTGGCCGCCGGGGAACCTTTTTTCTTCAAGCAATGGGGATGGTTAAACAAGAAAAAAGCAGGCCGGGTATTAGATGGTCGAACATGGGATGATATGCCTGCTTGCAGGGACAGAGGGCATTAGGAGGGAACATCTCGGCACAGGCTAAATTACAGATCAAGGTGTGATCCCCAATACAGTTCAAGACAGTTCAAGACAGTTCAAGAGAACTGAGAGACTGACATATGCCTAACTCCCTTTCTGATCAGATCATATCACTGATTCAGCAAGTCCCTGAACTATATCACAGGCTCGTTCTTGTTGTCGCTCCGTCGGGCTCTGGGAAGACCTCAGCCCTTAAGGAAGTGCAGCAGAGTTTGGGGGCACCCCTTATCAATGTGAATCTTGAGATCTCCCGACGCATGTTGGAACTGACGACTCGGCAGCGCGCACTTCAGGCATCCCGGCTTTTGGAGGACATCTTGAGACAGAACCGTAGTGATGTAGTACTCCTGGACAACATTGAGATTCTGTTTGAAAAATCGCTTGAACAAAATCCATTGAGGCTGCTTCAGGGGCTTTCCCGAAATCGCACAATTGTCGCCACCTGGAACGGAAAAATTGGGGACAATTACCTGATCTATGCCGCTCCCGATCATCCCCAATATCGTCGCTACCCATGCCAGGACCTTCAGGTAGTGGTACCAGAATAAGAGATGTGACACCCCAGTCAAATGACGCTAGCATGGAAGGGTTTTTGAGATGAAATACAAAGAACTTATCCAATTTGAGCCCATCGAATCCGTGGTTCAACTCCGTGATGCTGATCATGAAGACTCTGCGCGCCAGCTTGTTTCAACGTATGTGATCTCAGATGAAATGGCTGAAAAGCTCACCGAACTTGTTTTCACGCACCTACAGTTCGACTATCCCACCGACAATAAAGGGCTCTTGGTCGTTGGCAATTATGGTACCGGTAAATCTCACTTGATGTCCCTGATCTCAGCAGCCGTAGAGAATGCCGACTTTGCAGGCGTTATTCTCAGTGACCAGGTTTCAAAGGCTGCGAAAGAAATGGCAGGGAAGTTCAAGGTAATCCGCACCGAGATTGGCTCAACGACTATGTCTTTGCGTGACATAGTAGTGGCTGCTCTGGAGGAGCGTCTGGGCTCTTGGGAAATAGACTATACCTTCCCATCGGCGGGTGAGGTATCCAGTAATAAACCGGCCTTTGAAGAAATGATGGCCACATTTGACAAGAAGTTCCCGGACCGTGGCTTACTCCTTGTCGTAGATGAACTTCTTGACTATCTGCGCACTCGGAAAGACCAGGAACTTATCCTGGACCTGAATTTCCTCAGAGAAATTGGTGAGGTTTGTAAGGACATTCGTTTTCGATTCATCGCTGGTGTACAAGAAGCCATTTTTGACAGCCCCAGGTTTTCATTCGTTGCTGATAGCCTTCGTCGCGTTAAGGATCGCTTTCAACAGATCCTCATTGCACGAAGAGACGTTAAGTTTGTCGTCGCTGAACGTCTCCTTAAGAAGACCGTTGAACAACAAGCTCGAATAAGAGAGTACCTCACCCCTTTTACCAAGTTCTACGGAGACATGAATGAGCGGATGGACGAGTTCGTCCGCCTGTTTCCGGTTCATCCGGACTATATCGATACCTTTGAACGTGTTACCGCTGTGGAAAAGCGCGAAATACTCAAGACATTATCCTTTGCTATGAAACGCCTGCTGGACAAGGAGGTTCCTGAAGACCAGCCGGGACTTATCGCCTATGATAGCTATTGGGACACATTGCGTGAGAACCCATCTTTCCGAGCTGTGCCGGATATTAAAGCAGTGATCGACTGTGGTCAGGTCCTGGAATCCCGTATCAACCAAGCTTTTACCCGACCGGCCTACAAGCCCATGGCTTTACGAATCATTAATGCGTTGTCAGTCCATCGGCTTACTACCGGCGACATTCGTGCTCCTCTGGGAGCCACTGCAGAAGAACTGCGTGACACTCTTTGCCTGTATCAGCCTGGCATAGAGGACTTGGGCGGCGAGCCGGCTGAGGATCTCGTTTCCCAAGTGGGAACCGTACTCCGGGAAATCCACAAAACGGTGAGCGGACAGTTCATTGCCTCAAATCCGGATAATCGCCAGTATTATCTGGATCTCAAGAAGACTGAAGACTTTGACGCCATTATCGAAAAACGAGCAGACAGCCTGGATAGTGAACAACTTGATCGCTACTATTACGAGGCCCTGAAAAGACTCATGGAGTGCACAGATCAAACCTATATCACCGGCTACAAAATCTGGGAACATGAGCTGGAGTGGTATACGCATAAGGCGGCCCGTCAGGGTTACCTCTTCTTCGGTTCTCCTAACGAACGCTTTACAGCCGTGCCACCTCGGGACTTTTACTTGTACTTCGTTCAACCCCATGATCCCCCGCGTTTCAAAGACGAAAAGAAGGCCGACGAAGTTTTTCTCCGCCTCACCGGAGCGGACGATGATTTCAATGAGACGCTGAACAAATATGCTGCCTCCCTTGACCTGGCTTCTACATCCTCCGGCCATGCCAAGAGCGTGTATGAATCCAAGGCAGAGGATTTTCTCCGCGGGCTGGTCAGATGGCTCAAGGAACACATGGGCTCAGCGTTCCAGATCACGTATCAGGGGAGAAAGAAATCCCTTATGGAATGGACAAAGGGCAAGAATATCCGCGACCTGGCAGGGGTTCCATCTCATGAGCGCATCAATTTCCGAGATCTTATCAATGCAGTGGCTGGCATTTGTCTGGAGACACACTTTGCTGATCTGGCGCCGGAGTATCCTCACTTTTCGGTGCTGGTCACCAGAGAAAACCGAATGCAGGCAGCTCAGGATTCCCTTCGATGGATTGCAGGCGCCACCCGAACGAAACAGGCCACGGCAGTGCTTGACGCTTTGGAGTTGCTGGCCGATGAGGTCGGGCCTATTTCCTCCTACCTGTCTACTGCCGAAGCTGTAATGCCTATTGAACACGCGTGGGCTGGCAAGGCGAAGAAAACTAGGGACCAGGTTCTATCTCAGATCATGGATGCTGATAAGCGGAAAGCTGCGACTTTCCGCCAGCAGGTCATGCGTAAGCTCACCGATCTTAAGAAAGCCTATGTGAAAGAATACATGTCTCTTCACGCGAAGTCTCGGCTGGGGATTAATGATGACAAGAAGAAGACCCAGCTTATGCATGACGAGCGCCTAAAAATCCTTCAAGAGATCTCTGTCATCGATGTGATGCCAAGTGCCCATTTAATTGGTTTTCGGAACCGCCTTGCAGACCTGACACCCTGCTACCAGTTAACGGAACCAGACCTAAAAGACTCGCCTGTTTGCCCGCACTGTTCTTATAAACCTGGTGCCGAGGAGTCTAAGGTGGCGGCGGCCACCCTTCTCCACCAAATGGACGATCAACTGGACAATCTTCTTTCCTTGTGGACCCAGACACTCCTCACAAACCTGGAAGATCCCACAATCCAAAAGGACTTAGGCTTGCTTAAGGCTAAAGATCGGAAGCATTTGGAAGCGTACATTAAAACTCAGTCCCTTCCGGAAGACCTTGAACATGATTTCATTTATGCTGTGCGAGAAGTGCTCTCAGGCCTGGTGAAAGTAGAGGTAAAGATTGAAGACTTGAGATCGGCGCTGCTAAAAGGTGGTGCGCCCGCAACACCGGATGAATTGAAGAAGCGCTTCGACGAATATTTGGTTGATCTTACAAAAGGGAAAGATCCGAGCAAAGTTAGAATTGTGCTGGAATAGGGAGGGTATAATGACAGAGCAGAAGCTTATCAGAACCATACAGCTCACCAATTTCCTTTCCTACGGAGAAGGTGCCGACATTGTAGATCTGGAGCCTCTTAACGTGCTAATCGGACCAAACTGTTCAGGGAAGTCAAACCTTATAGAAGCCTTTGCCCTTCTTCAAGCCACTCCGAAGGATTTGACTGCGCCAATTCGTGAAGGAGGAGGTGTGACCGAGTGGCTTTACAAAGGAAAGAAGGGTACCCCGGTAGCTGAAATCAATGTAACGTTGAATTATCCCCATGAAGGTATTCCCCTAATGTACCGGCTCAGTTTTACTAAGGTCGGGCAACGGTTTGAGCTGGTGGATGAGGCAGTTGAGTGCGAACGTCCGACAAAGCCTGAGGAAGACGATGTTTATTTCTTCTACCGCTACAATCGTGGCAATCCTGTTTTGAATGCCATAATCACACCCCCTGATACAAAGGAGACCTATGCTGTCCAAGAATCTTCCAGCTATTACGCCAAAGACTCTCTCAGAGCGATGGGGCAAAAACGTATGGTTCGGTCACTTAGAAGGGAAGATCTGGATATTCACCAGTCAGTGCTGTCCCAGCGGAAAGACCCGGACCAATACCCTGAACTCACATATCTGGCCAATGAATTCTCAAGGATTGAATTATACCGGGAGTGGAATTTGGGGCGTTATACACCGCCGCGACTGCCCCAAAAAGCAGACCTTCCTGAAGATTTTCTTATAGAAGATGCTAGCAATCTTGGCCTCGTGCTAAATGATTTGCAGCACCAGCCTGGAACAAAAAGGTTAATTATCGAAAAACTGAAGATCTTTGACGAGGGTATAGAGGATATTACTACCAGGATACATGGTGGCACCGTACAGATCTTCCTGCACCAAAAGGGGCTGACCCAGCCCATTCCAGCCACACGCCTGTCAGACGGCACCCTTCGGTACTTGTGTTTGTTGACACTGCTTTGCCATCCAGCACCTCCTTCAGTATTGTGCATTGAGGAACCAGAACTAGGGCTGCATCCTGATATCCTCCCAACTATCGCTGAGTTACTTATTGAGGCATCGGGCAAGACACAGTTGATCGTTACAACCCATTCCGATATTCTTGTATCGGCTCTCTCAGATACTCCGGAAAGTGTGCTTGTGTGCGAACGCGATGATACAGGGACTCACTTAAGACGTTTAAAAAAGGACCAGCTCAAGGAATGG
>DAOVOU010000071.1 GCA_030629475.1 Desulfobacterales bacterium
ATGTCGCTTAGAGAACAGGCCAGGCGGTTGGAAATGAGATCCCCTAGCGTAGGGTTCTCGGTCGAAAAGGGAGAAACCATTGCCCGCGAAAATGGGTTGCAATTAATCGAATAAGGTTTTGTTACTTTCTTACCAGCGTCCCCATTCCATCCCATTCCCACATTCCCACACTGTGACCGGGCTTTCTTGGGGCTCACTGATCAGACAATATAGAATCCGGAGACAAAATCTTGTACCTTGCCCAAAAGAAAATTAAAGGGAAAATACACCATTTCATCAGGGAGTCCTTTAACGATGGGGGTTGTCTCAGAAGCCACGATCTTTTCGATCTTGGCACAAACCCTGCCAGGTACATCGTTTATCCAGGAGGAAATGCCTACTATGTTGATGACGTTGTAGAGGAGAAATTGTGTTCCCTGGGGGCAAAATACGCCACTCATGACCTCGATGATCTCTTCTGGCCCTTTGTAAAACCGGAGATCAGGCGGGTGCTGGAGTGCTTTCGGCAAAGGGCAAAGGCAAGAGCACCACGGGAAGCGATCAACGCCGAGCAACAAGAAAAACTCAGGATGCAGGTGACCGAGTTTGACAAACGGCGCGTTCATTATTTGAGATGCGGCAGCATTGACCAGGGCAGCATCGGGCGGATGCCTGTCAAGCTTTTCAAATGGGTAGTCGGAAAATCACGAGATGAGATAGAACAGCATTTCATGGAAATGGAAAAATCTCTAGACCCCTTCCAACTCAAGACCTATGCTTACGTCATCTTTGACCTGCAGAGATTCTTTTTAGAGACCGTTGCAAAGAAGATGCCTCATGGACTTGATCAGAATAAGGTCGACAAGTGTTTCCTGGAGGAGATATGCCGACTGAACAGGGATTGTTCTTTCTGGGCTGGAGAAGCATGCGGTGACTTCTTGCACGAACACCTGGTCCGCTATGTTGTCATGTTTTTTGACAATGACTATGGACCGGACACTTTCTGGCACGACTACGTAAAAGAGTTTATGAACGCGAGAAGGTTTCACAAAGCTCCTGCAAGAAAACGTTCGGTGAGCTTTGAAGAGGCGAGCACCGTATTCGGTGTAAAAAAAGAGGCATTGCGAACAATGACAAAACGCGGCCTCACCAGGCTCTACCGACGTATGGCTCAGAAGCTCCATCCTGACAAGGGGGGGACACACGAGAAGTTTATCCAGCTAACCGAGGCCTACAACGATCTCCTGAGAAGGAAAGGGCCACACCATTAGTCCGGGCACCGAGGGCTCAAAGAAGCTGCCAGTGGGCCTCCTTAGCCCTTCCTCAACACCCGCGCCAAGAACAGAAGAGGGACACTTCAAACTCCGCCTCTATTACCTGCCCGCCATCCGCCTGCCAGCGCCACGCTTGCCGGGCAGCTACAATGCCGGACACATGGCAATGGCGGGCAGGTTGCCAGGTACAGCTATCATGTAAGCTACATGCCCCGCATGGCGTTGGCAGGCGGGCAGGGGGGATTTTCATGCTTACGCGCAACCTGACTCTGACGGGGCCTTGACCCGACCCAGTATTGCCTTATGATCTAAGGCATTTGCTGCTCGGCATGTCTGGAGAGCATGGGGACGTTATTGACTAGGTTGAATAAGTGTGGTACAGAAACGGCATAGTCTGCCCTCAGAAATAATACCTGACCCTCAATTCTACTTTGTAATTATTCTGCTTTTCACCATATTCACTGAACCTTTCTCCAGCAATAAATGTTCCTTTAAGTCTCAACTCCAGATTCGTGATACGGGCATATAATAGCTCCGGCGATAGGGAAAAACTCTGATCATTGACATTAAATATCCAGGTCATGGAAGGGGTGAAGTAGAGGATATCAAAGGGCTCCTTCTGGCTGATACGCAGATAGAGGTAGTCTTTCATGGGGTTCATCTTGCCATATTTGCCTTCGCTAAGATTTGATGCCTTCTTTAGTAGGGTATCATTTTCCGTTGAAAGATAAAGGTCATAACCATTGTTGATATAAGAAAAATAATCTTTCATGTCACCTTCGGTAAATCCTGTGCCATTGTGGTAGTATTCAAGGATATAGGTGGTATCTAGGGTGCTCAGGTAGCGGAGGCCCATCAGATAACTCTGGACATCGGATTCCGTCTCAAACGTTCTTCCGTCCTGGTCAATAACGCTTTTTTTGTAATCCTTGATGTAGGCAAACTCCCCGTGAATCTCAAAGTTGGTTAAAATGTTCCTTGAGAAATCAAATCCGTAGCGAGGGGGCTTGCTATCCCCGGTAAGGAACATCAGGTCAATATCCGTGTCATAATATAAGAAATAGAGCTTCCCTGCGAAGTTGAGCTTATGATCATCCCCAAAATCGTCATTCATCTCTCCATAAACCGGTACCAGTACCGGGGTAAAGGAAAAAGTTTTTAGAGGTCCTCCCAGGCTTCTTATGTAATCTGCTGAGGCCACGATGAAGCCCTCCAGGTTAAGGGCAGGATCATCCGGGTTCTTGGGCCGGTCAACAAAGGCCACCGGATTCCAGGCATACCCCTTTCCCCATTTCAGGGTCTTTTTCCCTGCATCAATGGTCAGGGAGAAGGAAGGTTTTACCGACAAATACGCCTCGTAGAGGATCGTTTCTCCGGACCAGCCCTTATAAGTCTTTTCCAGGTCGCTATTGGTCCTCACAAAAAACCGTGAAACACCTTTTTCGTAACTCCCTTCCAACTGAAGTGTGAAATCATATTCATCAAGGACGCGCCCTTCATCCCGGGCATAAAATCTGAGTTTGTATAGAGAGGCATCCCTGTCCAAACCAAAAAGAATCGGTCTGAACTCGGCATAACCGCCGAGATGGTAGTGCTTTTTCTCTATTTCCGAGAGGTCAAAAGAGAATTCATCCTGTGAAAGGACAGGTTGGGCAGAAAAATTACAGACCACAAAGCAGAGAAACAAACAAAATAGTTTTCTGATGCTGGATGCTGGATACTGGATACTGGGATCGGAAAAAGGGAATTCCTGTGCTCTTGGAGGCGAAACTCTAATGTGCATGGGTGGAATTTTGCAAATTTATAGCAACACCTCAACCCTTTGAAAATGTGCTCGCTTCAAAGACGATGCAATTTTGATTCGTTTTTGAGTCCGTTGCGGACGCTATATGAAATAGCGAAGCGATTTCATGACTCGATTTATCTCAACGACTCCATATTCGGCATATAAGTCAAGGTAAAGACCTCATCTTTCAATTCCCTCTCCTTAATCTTGGCAAATATCATGATGGACTTGTAACCTTTGTAAAGAGGGCTTTCTGTTTCTACTACAGACGGTCTTACAATGCCTCCTCCAAAGTCTTCTGTTTTTTTGAAATAAATGGTCTTTATCAGCATTGAAGCTTCTGTTAAGCAATCAATTTTCCTGGGCAATATCTTGTTCTTATCCACCCACATTTTGAGTTTGTCATAGGCAACGGTTTTTGTTTTTGCCTTGAGATGTAGGACATACTCATTCCCCATGTCCTCCATCTGTACCACGTTGTATTCGGCCGCATAATCCAATCGCAATATATCAGAGTTATTGAACACCCCTCCAACAACAGACTGGAGGCTTGTTATGCGAATCGGTTTTCCAACATTAGGGATATAAAGCCACATGTTTTCTTCAAGTCTCAGCGTGCTTCTTCCTTTCTCGCTGGCAGGGGAGATAAACAACGCAGCAACTTTATCTCTTCCCTTTTTTACGGTGAACAGTATGAACTCCTTTTTTCTTCCATCAGGCTCGATGTTTATGAGTTTTCTGTACGTCTCATAGGAGTCGGGGCTGAGGTTTCTGTCCACCTGTTCTAAAAGCTGATTAGGGGCGGTCGCAAAAGCAGGAGCTGCAAACAACAGCGATATAAAAACGGCTACGATTTTGAGCATAAATAACCTCCCTTCTGTTTCAAAAAGCTTTGCAGATGTGCATTTCTTTCTGCCTGCTACTTGAGTTCTAAAAGCTTCTTGACAGCCTCGTCTACACGGCCCTTAAATTCAAAATGACTTATACGTTTTCCTTTCAGGGCATTGATCATTTTGATACCAAAGTTTTCTGCAATCACAATATTGACGCCTTTCGCGGCAAGGAAATTTGCTGCTGAAGGCCCGGCCCCACGGGCTACATCTTTGTAAGGGTTAGAGATGGCTTCTATTAGATTCCCCTTACCATCAAAGACGAGATAGTATGGACTGCGAGCAGCCAGGTTGCTCACAGAGCCTGTCGTAGTTTTCCCTATGGATGCGACCGCAATCTTCACCGCCCCCTTCTCAGCGGCATATGTACAAACTGATAGCATTAGTGAGACAGCAAGACTTAAAAAAAGGATCATCTTTTTCATGTTACACCTCCTACACATGTCTTAGGGCCTGGACAGGATCCATTCTTGAGGCCTTAAAGGCCGGCTGAAGGCTTGCCAGGACAGAGACGATGATGACGATGACAGATATCAGCAAGAGGTCGTTCGGATTTACGGATGTGGAGAGGATCAGCCCCTTCTGCCTGCCAAAATTAAAGGTGATTTTAGAAATATTGATGACAAAGATAATTGCTCCCCCCAGGAGACTGCCGATAGCCGCTCCGATAAAACCGAGGCAGAAGCCCTCAATGACAAACATGGAAAGGATTTTCCCGGGCAGCGTGCCTATAGCCGCTATGGTTCCTATCTCTCTCACCCGTTCATAGACCGCCATGATCATGACATTCATGATGCTTATCAAGACGATGGCTACAAGCATGAGTTTGACAAAGAATGTCATCACATCAATCATTCTCGCTACGTTATAGAAAGGGGAGAGCTTTTCCCATGTATGCACCTCGAAGATCGGCTTGCCCTGCTTGTTTCGTTCTTTTGAGAGCATATCATGGAGTCTATTATGTACCGCATACAGATGACTAAAATCTCTTACCCTTATGGCGATCTCGCTTATCTCCACGTTATCCATCCTGAGAATCTCCGTGGCATCTTCGATATGGATGTATCCATCCCTCCCTCCTGGCCCGGTGGCACTCTCCAGTATCCCTCCCACTCTGAATTGTTTCCCGTTTATGGAGCCATCCTTGTTTGTGGCAATGACAACGACCATGTCACCAACTTTCACTTTCATGCCTTTGGCAAGGAGTTCCGGAACAAGAATTTCTCCTTTCTTGATGATTTTTTCTCCCTCTTTTATCCTTGATAGAAGAAGCGGTGCCGTTTTTATCTCTTTCTCTGGGTAGACACCATTGACTCTTATATTAGTTGTCTCGACAAAATTGCTGAACATGCCGCCAAACTTTATCCTTGCTGAATATACCTCTATCTCCGGAATTTCTTTGATCGCCTCATCAATTTTTTTGACGGCCGGCGACTTCAGATTCATGGTAAGCGGCAGGCTGTCTATGGAGGCCACATAGCCTTTTCTATGTATCTGGACATGTCCGAGAAATGAGTCCGTGATCTGGCCTATCATCATATTTTTGAACGACCCTGAAACCGCTACAAAGACTGAGACGAATACAACACCGGTGACAATCAATGAGGCTGTGAGGATGGTCCTTCTTTTGTACCTTCTGAGGTTTCTCGCAGCAATCCTGAGTACACTAAACATCGCCAGTACCTCCTTTCGCCTCTCTGCCGGTCAGCTCTCCATCCTCAAGTGTATAAATAATCTCTGCCTCGGCCACTACCCTCGGGTCATGGGTTGAAAATATGAACGTTGTCCCGGATTCATCCCTCATCTTTTTCATAAGCTCTATGACCATGCGGGCGGTTTTGCGATCTAGATTGGCGGTAGGCTCATCTGCAATCACTACGTTAGGGTTGGTAACCAATGCCCTTGCAACCGCCACTCTCTGCTTCTGACCTCCTGAAATCTGGTCCGGGTATTTGTCCTTCTGTTCACCCATTCCCACAGCTTCCAGCGTGGACATCACGCTCTTTTTTCTTTTTTGGGCCGGAATATTCTGAACCATGATTAGAGGGTATTCGATATTTTCGTAAACCGTAAGAACCGGGATAAGATTAAAATTCTGAAAAATAAACCCGATATGATTACCGCGGAAAGAAGCGCTCTGTTTTTGGTCGAGGGTGGAAACATCGGTGTCCGCAACCGTCAGTTGTCCGTGTGTCGGCTTATCCAGACAACCAATGAGATTTAAGAGTGTTGTCTTGCCGCTTCCCGACGGCCCTACAAATGATACAAAGGAGGACGGTTCAATCTCAAAGCTTACGCCCTTTAATGCCTTAATGCTGATCTCGCCTGCCTGATAATCTTTGCTGATATCCTCCGCCACGATTAATGACATAACCGTACTCCTTTTACCAATGTCAGATTTGACGGCTTTGTGAATCCGGCTATGAAAATAACAGGAACTCGCTTTTTAGTAAGGGGAGCATAGGGAAAATTGAGTTGTGTGTCAAGATAGAAACTGGAACCCACTCCCTTTCCTTGCGGTGTCGCCGAACCTTCCTACCCTGTCATTAGTAGAAAAATACAGTGTCCCAAGTCGATATATACATTGTTGACCCCATTTACCATCCTCAGGCATTCTTGTAAAGAATGAAGACGGTTAAATCCTGCCTAACTTAGAAAACGAAGATGTTGAAGACATTAATCGTTGAGGACAGCGCTACCTTTCGGAAGACCTTTAAAGAGGCCCTGTGTAAGCGATTCCCTTTTATGGCTATCGATCAAGCCGTGGATGGAGCGGAGGCCATGCAAAAGATCAAGACTTTTCTGCCTGACCTAGTCTTTATGGACATCCGATTGCCTGGCGCAAGCGGCCTTGAGCTTACCAAAAGAATCAAAGCAAGTCATCCCGAAATAGCCATTATCATTCTTACAGCTTATGATTTACCGGAATACAGAGAGGCGGCTTACGATGGCGGAGCCGATGCCTTTATTCCAAAGAGCTCATTAAAGCTGGCGGATATTGCGGCATTGATCGAATCCATCTTTTCAGACAGAGACCACGACTTTCATGGTCCGACCAAAGAAGGGGGCTCGAAGAAGAGGCGGTAAGATTGGGAAGGGAATACAACAAGAAGGTGATTGGAAAATCCATGACGAAAAAGGAGGAGATGCCAACATGACAGAAAGATTGCAAGTTTACAAGTGTGAAGTGTGTGGAAACATTGTGGAGATGCTCCATGCGGGCAAGGGTGAGCTTGTGTGCTGCAAGCAGCCCATGAAGCTTTTTGTTGAGAATACCGTTGATGCTGCCAAGGAGAAACACGTGCCAGTGGTGGAAAAGACCGCAGAAGGCATCAAAGTAAAGGTCGGCAGCGTCCCTCATCCTATGGAGGAAAAACACTATATTGAGTGGATCGAGATCATCGCTGACGGAAAGGCATACCGCCAGTTTTTGAAGCCTCGTGATGTGCCTGAAGCTGTGTTCAATATTGAAGCAGAACAAGTCACAGTCCGTGAGTACTGTAATCTGCACGGGTTGTGGAAAGGAAAATGAGGCGGTCGGTCTGAGTGGTTTTGCCAACTGGATGCGTGTGCAGGCCCAGGAAGAGCTATTCCATGCCATGAAGTTCTACAACTATGTGAATGAGCGGAGTGGCAGAGTGATGCTTGGTGCAATAGAGGCTCCCCCCTGCGAATGGGAGATGGATAACACACCATGAAATGCCCTGGACAAGACAGCCGTTACTGGAAGCCGGGGGCTATCTTTGAAGTCAAGTGCCCCAAGTGCGGAAATGAAGTAGAATTTTTCAAGGACGACACAACGCGCCTGTGCAAGAAATGCGGCCATCGATTTGTGAACCCTGACATGGATTTTGGCTGTGCCTCCTACTGCCCGTACGCTGAGCAGTGTCTGGGCGACCTTCCTCCGGAGCTTCTGGCCGAAAGAGATGACCGACCTCATCGTCAATCTCGAGGAAGGCCAGAAGGATAAGAAGACAGAAAGAGAGAGGCTCTCGGAGATCATTGAGAAAACATTTCTGACCGATACCGGCAAGCGATTAGCCCGGGAGACCTTGTTAGCAGCAAACCACGAAACCTAATTGTAAACTCGTGATTTTGCATTGGCAGATCCTTTGGTCGTTGACGAAACCTGGTGCCATTAAGGAGGGTGACTATGACTGATAGGCCAAAAGGAGCTATTATTCAGCGCGACAAGAAGACTTAC
>DAOVOU010000180.1 GCA_030629475.1 Desulfobacterales bacterium
ATTTTAAATTCTTCGGAATTTTTCCTAATAATCGCATCCATTTCTTTGTTATTTTGCGCTTTATTCTTTATCGCTTCCTGAATAATATTTTTTTGAAATTGATTTTTATTCATTTAACAACTTATTTTTACTTGAACCCTAAAAAAGGGTTTTTAACCCTTTTTGGCCCGTTCGCACCGTCGATTGCCCCGTGATAAATGCGGCCCGTCCCGCTGTACAGCTCTGCTCGGCATAATAATCGGTAAAAATCATACCTTCGCCGGCGATCCTGTCGATATTGGGGGTTTTGTACCCCATCATTCCACGGTTGTTGTAACTAACATTCCAGTAACCAATGTCATCCGGCATAATGACCAGGATGTTGGGTTTCTTTGCCTTTGCGGCATTAACCGGCCCGGCAATAAATGCCAGAACGGCCAGGATCGCAGCCACCATAAAAATGCTTCTGCTAATAAATTTCATTTTCTTCTCCTTTTTTACCAATGGTGAATAAGCTTAAACCAATGAATCTGCCAAATTAGTTGTTTACCTCCTTTCTAATTTTTGCGTCTTTCGCCCCGTGGAATGTTTACCCCGTGAAATGCGTAGCCTATTTCTCCGGGGCGGAGCCTATTCCTCTGGGGCGACTTTTCTTGCCCTGTTAAATGCCTTTGTGGTTTTATTTAACCGGGGTGCGGCTATTTCAATCATCCTTTCTGCTATGCAAAAACATGAACGTCGAACATCAAACGATTATTTTTTTCTTGATTTGGTGGCAAAAAGTGATATCATAAAATTTATATGAACAGGAACCATCGAAAAACTCTGAATACCGTCTTCGCTGACCCGGTTTCCGGCAATATTGAATGGCGGAAAATCGAAGCCTTGTTCAAGGCCGTGGGCTGCGAAATCATTGAAAGCAGTGGTTCCCGTATCACTATTTTGCATAAAGGCAGCAAAGCCACCTTCCACAGGCCGCATCCAGGTAAAGAGGCCCTGCGGTACCGGGTGATTGCTGCTCGTGATTTTCTCAAAATGATAGGAGTGACGCCATGAAAAACGCCATGACTTACAAAGGCTATGTCGCCCGTGTTGAGTTTGACCCGAAAGACCGTATTTTCTTTGGCCGCCTTGCAGGCATTCGCGACATTATCAGCTTTCACGGCGAGACAGTGAATGAGCTGGAAACAGCTTTCAAAGAAGCTGTTGACCATTATCTTGACACTTGCGCCGAACTGGGAGAAAAACCGAACAAGCCATACTCCGGCAAGTTGACCCTGCGCGTTTCGCCCAGCATTCATGCCGCAATCGCCACCGCAGCTGAGACCAGCGGCAAAAGCCTCAACAAATGGGTTGCTGACACCCTGGATCAAGTTATTCATGCTCAGTAACTCCATAGAGCGTCCTGTGAGCGTCAATATGTGTAATTCTAGGGACGTCCATAAATAAATATCTCTACTTTGAATCCAAGTTGCTTATTTATTTATGGACGTCCCTACTATCCTTCCATTCCTGCTGTGTATGAGACGCCATGGGCTTTGGAGGGGTCGCGTCTACACTCTTGACAAAAAGGCTTTCTTGCCGGATTGCGTTGAGTGAAAAGTGTAGTTCTGAAAAGTGTAGTTCTGACCCTCATGTGCGTTGATATTCCGGACCACAGCAAGTCGTTCAAGAGGGCACTTTTACCCAGCGAAAACAGCAGCTATTTCCGGGCTGGTATACGGCAAAATTTAAATGCTCTAACGCAATAACGGTCGATATCAGCAGGTGGCCCGCGTTGCGCGGGTCACCTGTATGCTGAATACCGGTAGATCGTCTTGTCTGGATTAATCGGTCAAAGTAACCACCACTCTGTCCAACGCTCCGTTAAAGGGGAAGGGATCGGTGTAGAGCTTCGACACCTGGGTTCCAGTATCACGGCCCACGTCGAATGTCTCCGCCAGCGAATACGTGCTGATGTGCATCTGGGGCATTTCAGCTTCATCAACCTTTTCGCCGTTGACATAGAGTTCGCCAGTGCCCGCAAAATCCCCGGTCTTGATGAAGTTGAGCTTCAACTCCGTCATGCCCTTGGGCAGGGTTGGGGATTTCAGAGTGTAGTAGACACCATCTAGGAAGTTGTAGTCGTAAAAGAGCTTTCCATCCTTGATGAACATGGTGAAGCCGCCGGTCATGCCGCCAACCGACACGATGACACCCTCCTCATCACCCTTGAGATCGATGTTGGTGACGATGGTGTGAGAGCGGTTCTTGACCGGTGCCGAGGCCTTCTCGGCGATGCGCACGGCGCCCGGGTAGTAGTAGACGAACTCCTTCTGGTCGCCAAATAAACGATCCTGCTGCTTGGCGAGACGTTTAATCATGTCGTCGTAGAGCGGGTAGACGTTGTACTTCCATGCCTCTTCATCGAACATCTTCTGCAGTTCGGCCAGCTTCTCGGGATACTTGGCGGCCAGGTCCGTGCTTTCGGAGAAATCCTCGCCCACATTGTAAAGCTCCCATACGTCCTGATCGAACGGAAGGACAACGTTCACGTCCCAGGGCATGCGCTTGGCATGTAGGGTAACCGCCTTCCAGCCGTCGGCCCAGATGGCGCGGTTGCCGAACATCTCGTAGTACTGGCGCTTTTTTTGGTTGGGCGCCTTGGCATCATCGAATGCATAGCACATCGATACACCGTCCAGGGGTTGTTGTTTCACCCCATGGTATGTCTCCGGCATTGCTACCCCAGCCGCATCGAGAATTGTCGGGGCGATATCAGCGATGTGGTGGTACTGGTCGCGGACCTCACCCTTGGCCTTGATACCCTTGGGCCAGTGAACTACCAGGGCATCGTGCTGGCCGCCACGGTGTGAGCTTTGCTTGAAGTATCGGAAGGGTGTGTTGCCGGCCATGGCCCAGCCGGCATGGTAATGGACATAGGTGTTTTCGCGACCCCAGTCGTCGTAGTGCCTCATGTTGGCGTCGAAGGGTGTCTGCAGTCCGTTCAATACGTAGGTTTCGTTAAAGGTGCCGGCCAGTCCACCCTCGCCACTGGCTCCATTGTCGGCGGTAACGAAGATCAGCGTATTGTCCAGCTCACCGATCCGCTCCAGTTCCTTGACTACGCGGCCAATCTGGTAGTCCACATGCTCCATCTGGGCCGCAAAGGCCTCCATCTGGCGCGCATAGAGCTTCTTCTCCTGCTTGTTGAGGGAATCCCAGGCCGGGATCTCATCGATCCTTTCGGTGAGCTTAGTGTTCTGCGGGACGATGCCGAGTTTCTTCTGGTTATCAAGGATCATCTCGCGGGCCTTGTCCCAGCCCATGTCGAACTTGCCCCGGTATTTCTTCAGGTAGTCGTCGGGCGCATGGTGGGGCGAATGCATCGAGCCCGAGGCCCAGAGCATCATGAAGGGCAGGTCGGGTTTGATGGACTTGTGACCGGTGATCCAATGGATGGCCCGGTCGGCCAGGTCCTTGTCCAGGTGGTAGGTCTTACGATATGGCTCGGGGGTGTGGTCGTTCCACATCACCGGGATGAACTGGTGAACATCTGCAGCCATGAAGGTGTAGGCATGCTGGAAACCTTCACCACTGGGCCAACGATCGAAAGGGCCCACCTGGGAGACCTCGTACAGCGGGGTGTGGTCCCACTTGCCGAGGGCATAGTTTACATAGCCGGCGCTTTGCAGGTAATTGGCCACCGACTTGGCGGACTCGGGCATGATAGCGTTGTAGCCGGGAAAGCCCATGGCCGTGAGCGCATGGCTGCCCAGCCCGATCGAGTGCGGGTTGCGGCCCGCCATCAACGAGGCGCGAGACGGCGAGCAGAGGGCCGTGGTATGGAAGTTGTTGTAGCGCAGCCCACCCTCGGCCAGGCGATCGATGTTGGGGGTTTCGATGAGACCGCCGAAGCTGCCGATCTGGGCAAAGCCCACGTCGTCCAGGAGAAAGATGATGACGTTGGGTGCGCCCTCGGGGGGCTTGGCCGGTTCGGGCCACCACTCCTCGCTCTCTTCATAGCTCTCGGCAATCTTGCCCTTGAACTCCGGCGCAGCGTGCGTTCCAATACTGCATGAAACATTGATTGTCATCAGGACCATCAAAACAAGTGCTGTGACAATCAGGCTTGCTAAGTTCCGACTTTCTATATTGCAGTTCATACTCTTTGCTCCTTTCGTTAAATCATTAATTGTACCTTGGAATTCCAAAATCTCATATCCGTTTGCCGTGATAGCGATTCCCTTCTTTGAAGGGGGGTAAGGCTTCGGGGGGGTCGGGCTTCGGAGGGGTCGCGTCTACACTCTTGACAAAAAGCTTTCTTGCTGGATTGCGTTGAGTGAAAAGTGTAGGCCATCATGTGCGTTACAGGATTTCCTCAGTTTTCGATCCTTGGATAATAGAATCTGGGTCCGGTTGACCACACTGCTGACAGAACTGTATGCCCTACTCCACACCTGACACCTTAGTCTTTTTCATCACCTCCTCCACTTTCTGATTTGACCTTACAAAAAAACCACGAGAGCATCCCATCCTTCTGGGTGATAGCCTTCGTGGCTCAGTCCCAATCACACTCTTGCAGACATGTTACGACCTGTCTGAATTCAATGGGAAGTGGCTTCTGCCACTTGATTTCGATTCTTCGCGCGGTACCAAAGTTCTCTGTGTTTGTCAACGCGAAATCAGTTCTTGTAAGTAATGCGCGATTAAGATCTAAATAAATGGTAATCATCACAGGTTGCGATCAACGCTTTTTGGGAAAAAGAAATTGTAGTTCTGGCCGTGATGATTACGCAATCCGCTGTGCGACTATTGGTTTGCCGGCAATGCCGTTCTCAATGCTTCGATGTATTCAAATCCTCTCGTCTCCGAAACCTCATGGAAGTAGATTTCCGGCGGTTCGTCGGCAAGCTCCATAGCGCTCAACACCCGAAAGTAGAGTTCGGATCGGATATGGCTGTCCAGGGATTCCCGTGATTGCCACTGTTCAAGGTATAGAATCGTCTGCCCTTCTCCTTGGTCTGTGTAAACAGCGCAGTCCATACAACCGGATTTTACCCGGGTCGGACCTATTACTGACCGGAGGATGTCCAGAACCACCTGTTGTTTCCCGGGCAACGGATTTATTTTTGCAAACGAAAGGATCATACTCCAAAAAAATCGACCTGTGCGGTTGGATAGTTTACCCAGGTCACACCTTCGGACAGCACGACGATATACTGGTTACAATGCTCTGCGTTGTAACCCTACCGCTGGACGCTCTGCGTCCAATACGTATAGCTACTTAGG
>DAOVOU010000102.1 GCA_030629475.1 Desulfobacterales bacterium
CCAAGCCAAACATCCCCGACTCGAGTAGGTCAGGGCGGGCGGTATGAGCTGGGGTCAGAGCTTGGTAAAGGTGCGATGGGCGTAGTCTGGGGTGCGTGGGACAATGTGCTTGATCGAAAAGTGGCCCTCAAGCAGCTTGCTTTGGCAAAACCGACACCGGGCTGAGACGTTCGAACAACGAAGATGCTTTTATTGTTCGGCCTGAACTGGGCCTTTGCCTTGTAGCAGACGGCATGGGCGGTGCAGCAGCAGGCGAACTAGCCAGTAATATCTTTGCTGAAACCACATTGGAGGTTTTTTCAAAGACCAGGGGCCAATCTGAACAAGAAACGTTTGAGTTAGTTCAAAGGGCTTTTGCATGGACAAATGAAAGGATTCTAAATCATGTCAAGGAGAATCCTCATCACCAGGGAATGGGATGTACAGCAGAACTCGTGGCCTTTTCCGATGAGAGCTTTGTCCTTGGTCATATGGGAGACAGTCGAACCTATCGTTTTAGAACCGGGCAACTGAAACAGCTCACCCAGGATCACTCTCTTGTCCAAAATCAGGTAGACCAGGGTCTGATCACTCCGGCCGAAGCCAAAAATCATCCTATGCGCAATGTTATTCTTAGGGCACTTGGAGTCAAGGAGAGTTTAGCCCTTGACGTCCTGAGAGGAAAAACGCTGTCTGGCGACCTGTTTCTTCTTTGTTCAGACGGCTTGACGGACATGGTCGATGACACCTTGATCGAGGAGGTTCTCTCTTCAACCATAGTTTTGCCTCAAAAGGTGGAAAAACTCATCGAATTGGCCAACTCGGCCGGGGGTTACGATAATATTACGGTGGTCCTGTCTGAAGTCGTATGATCATGATAAGACCCAACAAACTATTGATTCTTGTCTTGTCCTTCGTTCTCATCGGCATTCCCCTTTTTGCCGAGACCGAAGGTTCCCTGAAATTGTACCCTCTCCCTATAACTGAGTTGGAGGGAGCCCTTTTTAGGTGGCTGACTCATTCCGGTTTTGAGGTTCGCCGCACCTCTCTGAAAATGGGCCAAGTTCAATTAAATGCTGTCAAGGCAAAGGAAAACTGGCAGATTTTCTTGAAGCCTCGTTCCCCTCTGGCAACCGAGGTACAGGCCAGATATAGTGTTGGCGAGCAGCCTGATGAGGCCCGGCTTCAGGAACTGTGGGGTTACATTTCCAGATACACTAAAGGGCCTTCTGTTGAAAAATGGGATGCGTATCAAGGCATCCCCACTGCAGTTTTATCCCAAATTGAATCCGTCGTTTGCATCAGAGCAAGAGCAAAAAACGAAGATATCCAGCTTTCCGGTTTCATAGTAGACCAGGACGGGTTGATTATCTGTACAGCCCATGACCTGAAAGGGGTACGGGATATAAGAGTTGTTCTCTACGACGGCCGAGAACTGAAAGGGCATCTGGTCAAGATGGATCCCCGTCGAGACCTGACCCTTATTGACACCAACCTGAAATCAACGACCTTCATCTCTTTGGCCAAGGGCCGAAATCTCTTAGGTATGGGTGAAAGGCTCTATTCTGTTGGTTGTCCGGTCAATCTTGGAGGAACTGTCCACTCTGGAATTATTAACGGGCCGCCCAGACTGGTGAATGATCTACCTTTGTGGCAGGTCAACATGCAAATTCAACCAGGAAGCAGCGGAAGCCCTGTGTTCGACGCTCAAGGAAACCTGGTCGCTATTGTTAAGGGGAGATATCGGGGAACAGAATCTGTCGGGTTTTTGATTCCTTTTGAAACCATCATAGAGTTTGTGAAAGAATAGAAATCCCAAGACCATGAACTATGGCCGTTATCAGATTAAGGAAGAGCTGGGCAAGGGCTCCATGGGCGTTGTTTACCGGGCCCACGACCCTCAGATCGATCGGTTGGTCGCCCTGAAAGTCTTGCGCCACGACAGGGTTACAAGCGAGGCCTTTGTTCAGAGATTTCTAAAAGAAGCCAAGGCCATTGGCCGGCTTTCCCATCCCAACATTGTTACGGTCTATGATGTGGGGCGAGATCACGGGACGATCTATATTGCTATGGAGTTTCTGGAAGGCCCCCCCCTGAATGAGGTCATTCAAGAAAAAAGATTGACCCTCGGGGAAATTGTGGATCTGGGTGTTCAGATGGCTGAAGCCCTTGATTATGCCCATCAGAAGGGGATTGTTCACAGAGATATCAAGCCCACCAATATTATTGTAACCCCCGATGGCCAGGCCAAAATTACCGATTTTGGTATCGCCCGCATCGAAGATCCTTCAGCCATTCAACAAACCCAGGCCGGAGAAATCCTTGGTACACCTGTTTATATGTCGCCTGAACAGGTCATGGGTCGGCCAGTAGATGGGCGTTCTGACCTTTACTCACTGGGGGTCATCCTTTACGAGCTCAGCACACAGAAAAGGCCTTTCCGAGGTGACAGTATAGCCGCTATCTTCAGAGCCATTACTCAGGACACCCCTGCTGAGCCGGCAATAACAGACTCTTCCATCTCACGAGAGCTATCTGGCCTTGTTATGAAAAGCCTGAATAAAAGGCCCGATGAGCGCCTTCAAACAGGCAAAGCAATGGCCGAGGCTCTCAAGGCTTGTCTGGTGGAGAGGGAACCGAGACCGAAACACCGTGGGCTTTTCGTATTCATCGCCTTCATCGTGGTAAGTATGGTAGGGGGACTCGCTTACTATTATATGGTGGCAAAGGGAAAGCCCGAGCAACCGGTCGAATCGGCACTGGAATTTTCCTCCCGGGGTGAATCTCCGTCTGGTGTGCAAGTCGCCAGACCAGGGGTTTTGAAAGTGGAAAGTGTACCGACTGGTGCTCAGGTTTTTCTAGACGGTTCGTTCCAGGGGAAGACTCCCTTGACGCTTGAGCTTCCCCTTGGAAAATACGAGGTTCGGCTGAGTTTACCCGATTACTATGAGTGGGAGGCTCAGCTTCAATTAAGTGAAGAGGGCGAAACCCCTCTTTATTGTCGATTAATCCCTATGGAGGAACCAAAATGAGACTTATTTCAAGATTGCTCACATCTGTTGCAATGGTGATGACGGTGATCATCTCTGGGACAAACGTAGGCTATGGACAGATCACGCCCGGCCAAACGGCTCCCGTGTTTTCCTTGAAAGATCTGAAAGGCGGAACCCATGACTTGTCCTTGATGAAAGACCAGCCGATGATCATCCTCTATTTTTTTGATGTGGAATCAAGGCCGAGCCAGGAGGGCCTTTTGAGTCTGGATCAATTGGCCAAACGGTATGAAGATGCTGATTTGATCGTATGGGGCATCACGCTATCGTCCAAAAAAAAGGTGGCAGATTTTGTGGCCCGGACCAACACGAGTTTTCCGGTCCTTTTGGACAAATCCGCTGTGAGCGACCTCTATCAGGCCCGGTTAATTCTGCCAACCGTGTGCATTCTCGGGCCTGAGCTCAAGGTACTCGATTATTTCCAGGGTGGGGGTAAAACCACCGAAATCATGCTGGTGAGACTGGCTGAAAGGAAATTGCAGCGAAAACAGACAATGTTGGCCAAAGCCATCAGTGATGAAGTTGTAAAAAAGAACCCCCAAAACCTTGAGGCCAGGACGGTTAAAGGGTATGCAGCCTTGAAGGAAGGAAACCTGAACGAAGCAGAGGAAATCTTCCACAACCTGTCCCAAAAAAAAGGTCCGGCGGAACTTCTGGGTAAAGAAGGCCTGGTAGCTGTATATGCCCAAAAAGGAGAGCCGGAAAAGGCCCTTGTATTGGCTGAAGAGGTGGAGCAAAAAGCGCCTGACAGGGGTTACGTGCATGTGGTCAAGGGAGATCTCCTTTACAGTCAAAATAAGAAGGCAGAGGCCGAGGCAGAATACAAAAAGGGGGTTCAAAAAAAGATGGCCGCGCTTTACCAAAAAGCTGTTGCGCACAATCAGCTCGGCCGGCTTTATGCGAGCATGGGGAAGTACCAGGGGGCCAGAGAGCTATATGATCAGGCTGTGGCCATAGATCCTTATTATATTGAAGCAACATCTAACAAGGGGATCACATACGAAAAAGAGGGCAAATGGGATAAGGCATTGGAGGCTTACCGTCAGGCTCTGGTCCTTGACAAAAATGATACCTTTGCGTCCGTGCTGGCTAAAAAGGCCCAGAAAATGATAGCCCTTCAGAAGGACGTTGCGCAAAAGAAACGGATAGACAAGCTGGTCAAGGAATTGGCAGACCGGTACCGCAGTCAGAAAAAATCGAGGGCAAGAATCAAAGACACCTGGACGTCGCGGCCAATGGTCCTGTCATTCGTTGATTTCCAGGAAAAGGGTGGGTTGGCCGAAAGAGATGGCTTGTCTATGGTTTTGACCACACAGCTTGCTGATCAGCTTAATGCTTCTGGCAGGGTGCAGGTGGTGGAACGTGTCCTCATTGAACGGCTCCTGGAAGAATTGAATCTTGGCTCTTCGGATCTGGCAGATCCGGAAACAGCCTTAAAGCTTGGTAAGGTGCTGGCCGCGAAGGTCATCGGCACAGGCTCTCTCTATTATCTGCCTGACGGCACTCTCCTGAGCCTGAGACTTATAGATACCGAAACCTCAGCCATACCCAAGGTGGTTACCAGGCAGATTGGTTCACGGGCATCTTTGGAAAAGGAACTGAACCGGCTTAATCGTGAGATCCTCAGGACCATTATACTAAAGTACCCATTGCAAGGATATGTGGTTCAGTCTTCGGGAGACGAAGTTATGATCAATCTTGGTTCAAAACAGGGAGTGGTTTTGGGCACAAGGTTTGAAGTCCTGGAAGAACAAGAGCCCATCAAATATAAGGGGAAGTTACTCCGTAGTTCGCCAAAACCCGTTGCACAGATTGAGGTGGTACGAGTTGAGCCGGACCTCTGTTATGCCCGCATTCTGAATCAGGAAAGGCCACTTAAAACAGATGACAAGGTAAAGGAAAAGATTGAAGACGTAGTGGCCATGGGGAGCATTACTGATTTCGTAACCGTTCACGGGTTCAGAGGTTCAGGGTTCAGGGTTCAGGGTTAACCGAAAATCTGAGCCGACTTCGCCATAGTAGCCGTAGGCTACGAGCCGACTTCGCCATAGTGGCCGCAGGCTACGACGGCCGAACGGCTGAAACGGTGAACTCTGAACCTGTGAACGCCTACAAAATGGTATTGGTAAAAATGTGGTAATGCACCTGTAGCCACAGGGGAAGCAATGTTATCCAATAGAAGTTTTTTTCGGATATTCGTCGTACTCATCGCCTTTGTTGTTGGTTGCGCAACAAAGCCGGTTTCGTACAAAGAAGGCACGACCATAGCCGCCTGGGATTTGGAGGACTTGAGCCCGATAGAGTCCGGCCGTCCTGATCTGGGAGAGCTTCTCTCTGCCAAGGTTATTGAAACCCTCAAGGAAACAGGCGGCTACACAGTTGTTGAAAGAGAGCGTTTGCTCCTTGCGCTCGAAGAACTCGGCCTGGGAACGACCTCACTGGTGGATGAAACTACCCGATTGAGGATAGGAAGAATCGTCGGGGCTCGACTAATGGTTTTTGGAGGTTATCAGGTCATTATGGATAAGATGCGCCTCGATTTACGACTGGTGGAAGTGGAAACAGGCAGCATCCTGAAGGCTGCTCAAAAAACCACTTCAGCCGCCGACTTGTCTGCATGGCTAAGAGCCGCAAGAGAGGCGACTGTGGAGCTGTTTTAGAGTTTGTTACATGAACTTTGCCCCTATGGAAAAGCCTTGGTAAGTACTGTCCTCATCAGGATGAAACCATGTCTTTGCCGGCACCTTCGCTGTTCTGCGTACAATAATCATGACCGTTTCACGGGTTCCCTGTTCCTTTCGGTTGGATGGCTTCGTCGCTTCTTTTTCTGACAGGATTTACCCCAGAGGAATAAGCTTCGCATTCCACGGGGCAGGCAGGATTAGCAGGATTTTTTTGTCTTTCTGCCTTTCTGGACGAAAGGCAAAAAAAGCAATGGGTGCTGAACTTGCGCCCAATTCCCCAAAAAAGGTGGATATTATCATGAAGAAAGCTTCTTTTTGTTCGCTTCTATTTTTTCTATCCTTGAGCCTTTTCTGCTGTTCTCAAGAAAAGCCAGAGGAGACTAAAATACTGTCAAGGATAAATGATTATAATCTGACCCTTGATGAATTTGAATATGAGTTGGCAGCGGAGCTGGAGTTGGATAAGGATTTTAAGTTGACACATGAAGCCAAGAAGGAATTTCTGGAACAACTCATAAGAAAAGAACTTCTCATACAGGAGGCTAAAAAGTTAAAACTCGACACAAAAGATAAATTCGTAAGAGCAATCGAACGCTACTGGGAATCTACACTGATAAGAAATGTGATAGACTTGAAAAGCAGCGAGATTGAAAAAAAAGCCTATGTTTCCCAGGAAGAGATTGAGATCCGGTACAAAGAAATGAAAGAATCAGAGGAAGAGCTTCCCCCTCTCAAAGAGATACAGGAGCAGATTAGTAAAGAACTCAAGGAAAAGAAAAAGACCAGAGTGCTTGAACAATGGATCAGCGACTTAAGAAAAAGCGCGAAGATTGAGATCGCTGAGGAGCTTCTTTAAAGGAGATTACCATGTCTCAAGATAAGCAATCACACAGAAGAACGGATTATTTTATTAAAAAGGACTTTCAGTTCAAATTCATCTTGAAGTTCTGCCTCCTTGTTTTCATCGGAGTCGTCATATCCACGGTGCTCCTTTTCCTTCTTTCTCAGGACACGTTGACCTCTTCTTTTGAGCAATCAAGGCTTGTCGTAAAGAAGACGGGCCTGGCCATTCTTCCCTCTGTTGTTTATACGAACCTGATCATGCTTGGGCTGATAACGATAGCCACCATCATAGTTACTCTGTTTGTTTCGCACAAAATGGCCGGCCCCATGTTCCGTTTTGAAGAAGAACTGAAAGAAATAGCGGAAGGGGATTTAACCAGGAAGGTAATGGTCAGGAAGAAAGATCAGATAACCGACATGGCTGTTTCTCTGAATAACATGGTCTCCAGTTTGCATGCAAAGGTCCTTGATATCCAAACCGAGGTGGAACATATACGCCAATCTGCATCCAGGCAAAATGCCCCCAAAGCTTTAATTGAAGAATTGAACCGTCTTCATCAAAAGATTGGAAGCAAGTTTAAAATCTAAATAAAATCGCTTCGCGATTTTATACGACGTGGCTTCGCCGCTCAAAAATGAAATTTCTATACAATCAAGTTAACACCCCTACCCTGCCCTCCATAAGCGCTAAGTTGTTTTTGCCCAGGAGGGACTGAAAAAAAATGAACATCGAACATCGAACGTCCAACATCGAATAATGATGTCGCTCCGCTCCTCAAATTATTCTAAAATCAAATGAAAAAACAAACACCAA
>DAOVOU010000070.1 GCA_030629475.1 Desulfobacterales bacterium
ATGGTTAATTGTTTAATGCGATCTTTCCCCTATAATACTGTCTACTATTTATATTTATAAGGTTATCAGAGGAACCAATAAAAATCAAACACTAATTGGACGTCTCGTAATCTCTACAACCTATGGGAAAAGCTGGGGGTCAGGTCTTCATTCTTGACAGATAACAAAGGGGATGGCGATGGAGGTTGGAGGAGCGCTGCGATTGAGGAGGCAGGGAACTGACAAAAAATCTGTGAAATCCAGTAGATCCTGAGGGTGGAAGGTCCAGGGATTGGGATATTTCTACTCATGCAAAACGGCAGCGTGTTTGCGCGCTTTGCCCATCAGAGGATTCGGGAAAAACCCCCTGGAGGAGGGGTGAGCGTCCTTTGCCAGAGCATTAGTCCTCCCCGTGAGGCTTTGGAGGCAGCCACAAGTCTTATGAAATCACTTGGGTGGTTCGGGCCGGCCATGGTGGAATTCAAATGGGATAGGCGCGACAATAAGCCAAAACTCATGGAGGTAAATGGCCGATTCTGGGGTTCTTTGCAACTGGCGATCTCATCAGGTATTGATTTTCCCTATCTTCTCTATTGTCTTGCATCGGGAGAGAAAATCAATCGTCCCTCTAATTACAAAGTTTGCGTGAGGTCAAGGTGGGAATTGGGAGACCTTGATCATCTTTTAATAAGGTTAAGAAAAAGACGCCAGGAGCTTTTCTTGCAGCCCAATGCTCCGTCAAGATAGAAGATTTTGAGGAACTTTATCCTGGATTTTTTCAATGTCTCTGTGCGAAATGAGGTTCTCGGGGAAGTATCAACCGGGAGATGGTTGAAACATTTGATATGATCATTGCCATGGAAACTTGGCAGTTTCAGACCTTGAAAAAAGCCTTCCCCAGGTATCAGGACAAGGTCTTCTTGCTTCCCCTTTTTGATACCAGGGGAGGGACCAAACTGGGTGGGTTTGCCAGATACAACATCCAAGACCCTTATGGAAAAAGCCTGACCGAATTCCATGCCTGCTTCCAGAGGATTGAGAGATGCATCAAAGGGATGTTGAAGCGTATAGCGTAATCCTTTGGGTATCCTTTGGGGTCGGACCAAGCTGACCGATTGATATTCCGAACAAAGGGCTCAAGAAAGGGTCCATTTTTCACCTTAGAACGCCAATTTTGGCCCCAAAATCACACCCATAAGCGGCACAGGCTGCTGTGCGGCCTGGAGGCTAGGACAGGGGACCACAACGTAGATGAAATAGGGTCAAGTCTCCGCTTGACTCTTATTCCACGCTTCTACGATTTCCTTGAGAAGATGAACGAAAATACCTGAATCTCCTTTGCCTAAAGAAATATCTTGAGGGCGGTTCCCTCTGCGGTGACCACGACGGAATCTCCCTTCACATCCAACATCAAAAAAGCTTAAAAAATGTTGTATATTTAGTGCCTTGAACATCCATAGCTGCATTCAAAAGAATATGTACGAATCTAATTTGTCTTGGCGTGCCTGTAGGAATCTCCCTCCACAAGAATTCCTCCGGAACCGGAGTCCGCACAGCAAGGCCCCTAAAATCAAGCCCATGAATATGATGGCCATATCATTCCAGCGGAACATCCGCATTTTCACGGCTCTCAAGCCAGGCATATGACGTATGAAGGTTGCGAGCAAAAGGGTAGAGCAGTCTGGTGGATGCTGGCGAGGATAGGCGGATGGAACCCAAACACAAGCAGGCTGGACATAGATCGGGAAGTCAAGGATTTCAAATGTGCAGAGGCTACACAACAAGATGTGAAGGATAAGATTAATGAATACATGGAGACACCGTGATGCTCGCTGGGCTCACGATTGCGGATTGGGGATTGCGGATTGGGGATTGCTGCGCTTGCAAAGCGCACTGAGCATGGGGCAGAGGGCATGGCGTTGGAGGTTGGAGGAGCGCTGTGCTTGCCTTTTACCCATTTCAGCTCAAGGCTCTTTTGGGTAATTTTTCGCAGGTTGTCAGGTCGAGTAGAGAGCAGGCGCGCGCATGTTGAAACATCACGTTTCCTGCTCCCCCTCTAAAATTCCGTACATTGGGTTTTCTCCGGTACGGCTTCAAACTGACATTCAACCGCGACCTTCGCTGAGGGGAGTGCAGGTTAAGCACGAGGTCTGCATACACCACACGCCCAACAACTTATACGCAGCTAAAGCTGTCGATTCAAACTCCTGTGGCCTATTAGGCATGTTTAACAGAGCTATATCACAGGCAGCCAGTCAGTCCAGAGGCCCTTGGCTCGCTAACGGGTTATGTTGTCCCGTCAGGTCATCGCTTACTACGCCCTCATCCGCCCCCCTCGTCGCCTCCTTCTGGCTTATTTTCTTCGTCCGTCAGGTCTTTGCCCTACAACCTTATTTGGGCTGGCGACGACGGGTTCCCCAATTTAATCCGCGCATCTCTCTCATTGTGCCGCCTCTCCGACCCCGGCGTTCCGAACGGTTGCCTTCGACTGTTCCTTCACCGTCCGCTATGGCCTTCACCATTCCTGCACAAGTTCGGCAAACGCAATGCCACCATCACCGGTTCTCAGGTGGTCAGTCTAACGAGGCTGCAGAGTTCACTTCATGCTACGGCCCGATGAGTTGCTTGCCCGACACCGGCACGGACTTTTACTTTCGAGCTTTCCCCTCGACAAGTCACCTTGTCGAGAAGTCGAATATAACTACGTGGGCAAACAGCCAATTCCCACGACCGGACTTTCACCGGTTAGACACGCGGCCTTATGGGCTGCACACAGGATTTACAGGATTTGACAGATTTTTTCTCGCTTTCCAGATGAAACCGAGAAACCTCAATCCGCTTACGGCGGAGGGTAATCTATCTCAGTCACGAATAATCGCGTAGGAATTCGGGGGCAGCCCTGGAGGAATTCAGGAGGAATTCGAGGAATTCGGGGTCAGCCCTTGACATGGGACACTATTCTGCCTTCACTTACGATGAAGTGCCCAACTATTCCGAAACTGCCCACGCCAGCGCAACTCCTACGGCTTCTGGCCCGCCACTGGATACGATTGACCACACTATTGCTATAACATCCCCAACTTTGGGAACTACCTGTTTCACTAAGGAAGATACTATAACTCTAAGTGGTACTGCCTCCGACGATGTGGGCGTTACAAGCGTTACCTGGACTAACAGCCAGGGGAGCAGCGGAACCGCCTCAGGAACTTCCGATTGGACAATCTCTAACCTTCCCCTCCACTGCGGTAACCATAATATCATAACCGTAACCGCCAGAGATGCAGCAGGCAATTCTGCCACGACACCATAACCATAGACACCAAGCCCTGCCCTGTCGGCGGCTTCGGCCTTCAATAGCGATAAACTTTGTATCCGACAGGATTGACCCCAGTACGATCCCGCCACGGCGGGACCTACGGGGCAGGCAGGATCTCTGGGATTTTCTTGCTTCCTGCCTTTCGTCACGAAAGGCAAAAGCCCCAAAACATCCATCAAATCCTGTAAATCCTGTCAACAAAAAACCAGAATTCAATTTTTACCCATTTCACCTCAAGGCTGTTTTGGGTAAAAACCTGTTCCTTTCATTTCCGGCCATTTCAGGGAATCTAGTTTACCAATCATACTTGATCGGTTTGCGGTGCAGTCATGGACACATTTGATCTAATCAGACAAGGTAAGATCAAACGGTATTTTCGGGCAACCCAAAAACTGAACACACCTAATATTGTTTCCCATACCCGCCTGCCATAGCTTATAGAAGCCCCGTTAGCGATCACTGAATTTACTGAGCAACACAGTTGAGCCTGCTTTGATAAGGGTTACAGGCATAGCGGGCAGGTCACGCAAAGGGCAGCGGGCAAAGAGCCACTGTTTTTGGAAGATAGTGACTATCTCTTCATGTTAGGGCTCCTAAAGGAGATAGCCAATAATTACTCGCTTAAGATGTATGCTTTCTGTCTCATGCCAAACCATGTCCATTTACTCTTCAGCCCGCAGGAAGACAACTTGTATGATGCGATGCGGGACTTGTTTTCAAGATATGCTAAGAAGTTCAATTGGAAATATGAAAGGAAAGGTCATTTGTTTGGCGGGCCCTACAGGCAGGCTGTTTGCCTGGATGACAGCTATCTTCTGGCCGCATCTCTCTATATACATCTGAATCCGGTAAGGGCTGCCCTTGCGCTCGACCCTCTAAGTTACCGCTGGTCATCGTGTCGATTATATTATGAGGATGATGCCCCGAAATCGTTTATAGATCCTGATTTCATCTTGCGATTGCTCTCTGAGGATGGAATTGAGAATAAAGAGAGATACCGGCTTCTGCTGAAGCAGAGTAGCGAGTTAGAGACTGCACACGTATTGGAACAGGAAGATGCCATAGAACGTTTCCGGTCAAAGATAGCCTCCATGTTTCCCTCTCTTTTCAAGATGGTTAACAAGAAAAAACAGATCGCCGGGTTTTCGGGCATCGATCTACCGGGAATAGAAGAGTTAGAAAAACAGATTGAAGCCGTGGGAAAGGAGCATTTCCATAGCAAGCCCGAAAGTAGAAAGGCGAAAAAATACCTCATAGAGCAACTCATTTCCCGTGGCTACACACGAGCAGAAATAGCTGAGCGATTAGGTGTATCACGGAAGACCGTTTACAACATTTTGAAAGCTTCACAATAAAGCATTCATTTTGCTTTCAGAAGCGCGACTTTTACCCATTTCAGCCCAAAGCACTTTTGGATAAAATTCCACCCACACAGGAGGCTCCTTTACCCACTTTTTACCCATTTCACATCAAGGTCGTAGATCCGCCGTCACTTTGGAGGGCTGTTTGGGGTAATTTTGTGTAGGTTCTCAGACAGGATTGACAAGATTTCATAGATTTTTCCCCAGTTTCCTCCTGCCCGCCAGTGCCAGGCGACCTGCCCGCCATTGCCAGAGATGCTAGCATGTAAACTCGATGCGGTACGTGGCGCTGGCAGGCGGGTGGCAGGCGGGGATGAAACTGAGAAACCTCAATCCGCCTGCCCTGCCCTTGCCTTACTCTCCGGCTTGCCTGTATTTCCACGAATCTTGGTGTAACAGTATTCTAGGAGGAGCGTTTGGCCGCGCGATCGTAAATGAGCTGAATGCGATCTGACTTAATGCGTAACTGCCCCTTGACGACACCCTCCGAATACCGTATCTTATATTTGAAAAAGAAAGGGGGCGTTTCCAATGGCCAGAGTCGCAGTTGAAACCTACCAGGACTTGAGCGAGGCCTTCGGCGATGAAAAGGCAAGGTTGATCGTCAAGGCTATTGAAGATATTGAGGATCTGGCGACTAAAAAGGACCTTCTCGAGCTAAAGGTTGATCTGATAAAGTGGAATGTCGGCACAATGGTGGCCATGACAGGCATTTTCGGATTAATGCTCAAGCTGTTTGGGTGATCCTCAAAATGAAAATTGCGAAATTGGGGAAAGCCGTGACATTTCAACATTCCAGCAAGGAGAAGCCCAGGGACCCGCACGTTTGCCAGGCCAGCCCGTGAGATGACATGCATTTATCACTTTCCTGCCAGTAGTCTCTATTTCAACCCTGTATTTCCTGACACAGAAAGAAGCAGAGGCCAAGATAATTGCAGGCAAATCCCTTCACACCCAACATCAAAAAAGATTAATAAATATAGTACATTTAGTGCCTTGTACAGTAACTTCTCAATAAATCCGGGTAATAGGTACTGCATGCAAGTGTTCACTCCCCCATTTTGTCATTTCGAGCGTAGCGCCCGCCCTGCCCGCCCTGGCGCGACAGAAAAAGAAGGACCGCAGTCTTTCAACATCCCGGTCTGGGCCAGGGGTGCGACAGGAGAATAATAACCGGTGCCATATAAGAACCCGGCCCGCCCTGGCGCGACAGAAGCCGGACAATGTCACGGAGAGAAAAACCCGGTCCGGGCCAGGGTCTGGGCCAGGGAGAAATCCTGTCCGCAACGATAGCATATCAAGATTTCTCCCTGGCCCAGACCGGGATTGACTTGCCGGAACGTTCCCGTGCTCCTGTCGCGCCAGGGCGGGCCCTTCGGTCGAAATGACATGGGGCAAGAGGGTGCGAATGGTCGCAAATTATGGTTTACCCGAGTTTTTTGAGAAGTTACTATAATTTTTGCTAACCTATTGTTTTTTAACCAAATTCAAATTTCCCTGGCCCAAGTCAAATACTCTTATATTTTCAGAGGGTTAAGCGAACTTGCAACATATGGGTCAAATCTTCATTTGTCATTTAAGGAAAGGGCTTGGAAAGTAGAGGGGTCCAGGAGTAATCCGGGCCATCGTAAAGCAAGAGGTGGACAAAAATATGAAAAACGAGAGTAAATCTGTTGTAAACTACGATCCAAGCAGCGACGTGCTTTATGTAGTTACACGTGAAGGGGAAGAAGAAGAGTTTATCGAAATTTCCCCTGGTGTTAATGTAGAATTAGATTCTGAAGGAAGGGTTATAGGTATAGAGATACTGAACGCTTCCGAGGCATTTAGTGGCATAATCGAGCCACTTTATCGTAAAAGGCAACAAACCAGATAGACCCTATCCTGTCTGGACATGAGCGAGGAATATCTAGTGACGGAACGACCTGCACGGTCTCCGGTGCATCCCGGGGAACTCCTCAGGGAAGACGTGCTCCCTGCCTTGGGGCTATCTGTGAGTGAAGCTGCAAGGCAACTCGGAGTGACGCGGCAGACGTTGCACCGGGTTATGGCTGGGACGCATTCGATCACTCCAGAGATGGCACTGCGACTTGGTAAGTTCTGTGGTAACGGACCGGGCCCGTGGCTGCGGATGCAGCAGGAATACGACCTATGGCATACGGAACAACGGCCTAATTCCAGTATTCATATCTTCAATTGTAAGCACTTCACCGGTAAACAGCTTTGAACCAGCTATCAATTATGGCAAGCTCCTTTTTTCGTCCATAGAATCTCATAATGGCCAACAGATTATCTGTTGCCGGATTATTTGTCAACAAATATTTTCTGCGCTCCTGATCCCCGACCTTTGACTCCTGACCCGTGTTCTCATCTCACCCCGGATTTTCACACAAAAAAAGCCGCCCAAGAATTTACTCCTGAGCGGCTTTTTTTCGTTATGGGTTTTTATCTTGGTCGTGAGTTCCCGAGTCTTCAGCTATTCGCTATCAGCTGCCTTCTGTCCTCTGACATCCGACCTCTGACCTCTCCCCTCTGCTTCACTTTAACCGGGGCAATGATTGAGCTTTCACTTTTTCTCATTGCCGTCCCCCTATTGCCGAAGTTTATTGAGTTATTTAAGGATGTCCCTCTATCGCCTCTATCGCCGAAGGCACGAAATCGTGGAAGCTGGGCGGATCTTGTCTTGGCTTGCAGTGAAGGAATTCGGGTATTCTGGCGCACACAGGCATTGAACCAAGTTTACTCTTTTCTCATTTGCACTTTTTGATAGACGTCTTTTCGATGACAGATACCCAGCACTCGTATCTCCGTCTGAACCATTTTGAATACAACACGGTAGTCTCCAACTCGAAGCTTCCAGTAACCTTTCAGTGTTCTCCTAAGAGGCCGACCATAACGGTGAGGTTCAACCAGGAGGCGCTCTTCAATAGCCTTCGTGATCCGCTGTTTCATTTTGTCATCCAACAGTGCTATGTCGGTCTTCTTGACCTCCGGATGATAGGTTATACTGAAAGATAACTTACTCACTCCAAACCTGTTGGTGGGTCAAACTCTTTTTCCTGTCGAATGTTTTTTCCCGTTCCTCTGCCCATTGAGAAAGCGCCATATCCTCATGAGACTCTAAAGCTTCCTTAATCAACCCCCTTGCCGTTAGAGACATAGAAACCCCTTCTTTTTTTGCTATCTTCTGGATCATGCTATATAGTGATTCATCCAAAACAACGTTGATTCGAGGATTTCTTGCGGGCATGGGCTCACCTCCCTTGATTTTTTTTGAAGTATACCATATGTGTGCCACCGATGTCAAGTCTGAGCCCAATTAGCAACCGGGGGGACACATTAAAGGGCTTGTCAAGGAAAAAACATGTCTTCACGGCAAGCGTAAAGTAGTCAACCGTGAACCTGACAACCTGAGTAGTTACCTTTCCATAATCATTCCGTACATTCGTTGTTGTTGGGTTTCATACCAAACTTACCTGGCTATAGGATGTCGCGCTTTACTTCAAGATTCTTGTGTTGTTGGGTTTCGTTCCTCAACCCAACCTACCTGGCTA
>DAOVOU010000287.1 GCA_030629475.1 Desulfobacterales bacterium
CGATCGATGTACTGAAGGGCAAACTTACGTGCGCCTGCCATGAACTGCTGGAGTCCCTGCTTCATTCTGTCGATGTAAGAATACATCCCGATGGCGCCCGGCGGAAGCTTCTCAAAATCCTTGCCGAATCGCTCTTTCAGCTCCGCACCCACAGCAAAGAGCCTCACGTATCCCTCGCTTGGCTCTTCCCCTTCGTCTTCCATCTTTTGCTGCATCAACCGGCCATGGGTCTTGCCCACCATGGCGGCAGTCAATATAGCCCGCCCAAGGCAGATCGCCTTTACATACGGAGATCCCAGGGCAATGGCCTTAAATATATGATCTTCAAGGGAAAGCCCCCCCGCAATGGCAATAGGTGGAATATAGGCTCCTTTGGCCTTCAGCTTTTCGCACATCTGATAGGCCAGACACTCCAGTTGTACGGTTGGGATGCCCCATTCGTTCATCATGCGCCAGGGACTCATCCCCGTGCCTCCGCCCGCGCCGTCTATGGTCAAAAGATCGATCTTGGCATCGGAAGAATACTTGATCGCCCGGGCAAGATCAGCAGGCCGATATGCCCCTGTCTTCAGAGTAACGTATTTGGCGCCCAGGCCCCTCAGGTCCTCAACTGATTTATGAAAGGCATCTTCATCGACCATGCCCAGACGGGAATGGCGCTCAAACTCTGTAATGCCACCGGCCTTGAAGGCCTCCTGGACAGCGGGATTGGTGGGATCCGGAAGCACTATGTAGCCCCGTTCCTTCAACTCAAGGGCACGCTCTATGGATGGGAGATTCACCTCGCCTCCAATGTCTTTTGCACCCTGGCCCCACTTCAGTTCAAAAATCTCTATGCCCAGCTTTTCGATGACGTATTCCGGTACGCCCAACTTGGTATCTTCCACATTGGCCTGGACGATGATCCCGCCTGTGCCATCATACCATTCCTTATAGGCATTGACCCTGCGCTCCATCTCAGGGGATCTGGATATTCTTCCGTTACTGAATTCCGCCTGTGGGTCCATACCGCAGATGTTTTCGCCCGCTACCACAATCACTCCGGATATGGCTGCGCCGACAGCCACTTCTGTCCAGTTGATCCGGGCAATATCAGTAGACCCGACCGCACCAGTAAACACCGGAAAGTTCAGCTTGATGCTTCCGTCAGCACCAAGGGCCGTGGTGGTATCCACAGCCGGAAAGGTGGCCTTGTCCGGATCGGCCTCGACCCCCACAGCCCCAACTGCCGTACCCTGAATATTGAAATGGGAAAAGTCCACAGGGTAATCCTTTTCAGAGCCGGCTGTAATTTTTCCAAAGGGGATGGGATAGATGACCTCTCTTCCTTTGAGTGCCGAACGCCCGATTTCACAAGGCCCTTCACATCCGTCCACACAGGTCACACAGATGCCGGAGATGGGTGCAGGGTCCACCCTCGTAGTCGTCAAGGTAGCTGCACTTCGATTCGGTTTGCTGAATGACATAGCCCATTCCTCCTTCGCTCATTTTTTGACAAAAAAAAGCCCAACTATCCGCATAGGACAATTGGACATCGCTGTCGCTGTTCGAGAGACACGTCGTTGTGTTTCTCAAACCGGAACGAACCCTATTAGAAAAGCTCTCGACTGTCAAGAGCTTTGTAAGGTTTGTGAGCATTCACCGCAGAGATCGCTGAGAACGCAGAGATGACAAAATGCTTAAAAATGGCCTACTTAGATTAGTTCTTGTTTTAAAGGAATGCTTTCTTTGCGAGCTTTGCGCTCTCTGCGGTCAACGGTTACTCAGGTTTCATACTTGTGGCTATATTTCCTCGGTCAACACAATCGCTTCTGAGATTTCCCTCATCGACTTTCGCGTATCCATGCTTCGCTTTTGAATCCACCGATAGGCATCCGCTCCGGACAGGCCACGCTGCGTCATTAATACGTCTTTGGCACGTTCGACAAGCTTTCTTGATTCCAGCTCATCCTGAATCACCCTGGTTTTTACCAACAATTCGGTATTCTCTATGGCCACGGCCGCCTCGTTGGCCACGGTGATCAAGACATTCTTTTCGGTTTCCGTGAATTCATGGGGACATGACGTGTAGCAGTTAATCACTCCAACAAGCCTGTCTTTGACCACCATGGGCACGCTCAGCATAGAAACAAGGCCCTCTTTCCTGGCCAGTTCTTTTTCCTTGTACTCAGGCTCTTCCAGTACATTCAGAACCGACCTGGGCTTCCGAGTCAAAGCAACATGGCCCACTATTCCCTCCCCGATTTTCAGCGAGCGCTCCTTCAGATAATCCTCGCTTATACTCTGGGTGGCGCGCAGTTTTAGGGCATTGTCGTTGTCATCCAGAAGCCAGAGGGAGCAGATCTTGGAGCGCATAGTCTCGGCTGTAACCGTGACCACCAGCCGGAGGATGTCCTCAATGTACCGGTCAGAGGTGATCGCCCTGCTGATCTTGGTCAGGGCCTGAATATGCCTTTCAAAGGTTTGTTCTTCCCGCATACTTACTCCGTCTCCGTCGGCCTTTTTCCATCAAAACACATCAGGCAGAGGTCCTCTCTTGGAATCCCCAGGGCTGCAACAAAGGCATTGAGGTTGTTATATTTCACAGAGTCTGCGCCGATCTCGTCGGCTATCCGGACTTCCAGTTCCCTCAACCGTTCCACGGATGTGATATCCCCGGTCTTGAAATAGCGCCTGGCTGCCAACTCTTCATGACTGCGGGTGGAAATGCCGAAATTACAGGGACACATCAGAGGCGGACAGGCAATGCGGACGTGGACCTCTTTGGCCCCTGCCTTTTTCAGGTCCCGTACCTTATGGAGGATCTGGGTGCCGCGCACAATCGAATCATCGCAAAGGACAATTCGCTTTTCCTTGACTGCATAATGGAGAACGGAGAGTTTTCGCTTGGCCATCTTTTCCCGGGCAAGTTGAGTCGATTGCGTATAGCTCCGGTCCGCGTATCGATTGTAGAGAAACACCTCCTGGTAGTTGATCTTTGATCGTCTGTGATAGCCAAGGGCGTGACCAATCCCCGACATAGGCACGGCAGCCACAATGTCAGCCTCCAGCCCTCCTTCCTCGATATCTCGTTCTGCGAGGCTTTTGCCCAGGTTGTTCCGGGCCTCCTGCACATAGACACCATCTATGATGGAATCGGGGCTTGCCGTGTAGGCCCACTCAAAGGCACAATGGGCCCTGCGCGGGGAATCAAGCTGTGCCACGGTCTGAAATCCCTTGTCATTGATCAGGACAACTTCCCCTGCACGGACATCTCGAAGAATCTCCATCTCAAGGTTCTGAATGGCCCTGGACTCTGATGCAACTACATGCCTGCCCGGAGCTTTCCCCAAAATGAGCGGTCGGAACCCATAGATATCTCGGGCCGCATAAATGCCGTCATTCGACAAAACCACAAGGGAATATGCCCCTTTCATCTTTTTGGCAAGTGCGTGAATGCCGGCAACCACATCTTGCTCTTCCATAATGATTTTGGAAATGACTTCAATGTTGTACCCCTGAAAGAAGGACTTACCACGGGCCTTCATATCCGCGATCAGCTCATCGGCATTGAGCACGTTGCCGCTGAATGCCACGGCGATCTCACCCAGTTGGCACTGCCATCTGACAGGCTGACGCTCCCACAGGCTCACGTGCCCGATGCCCCGTGTTCCCTTAAGATATTCCAGGTCTTCATACTTAAATGTCCCGGCAACCTTACCGTAATGGGTAATTTGACGGATGTCCCCGTCAAAAGTGGAAATGCCGCAGTACTCCTGTCCCCGGTGTTGGAGAAAATCAATCCCCTGAAAAATGTCATGCACACATTCGGTATCCGAACATAAACCAAACACGCCACAGTTATCTTGCAAGGATTTCATGGGTTTTCCCTCACTTATTGGGTTCATTGGCTTTGTCGTGTTTGTTGTGTTTGTCGGGTTAACCCAATAAAC